>JBMDXL010000819.1:0-7744 GCA_048594465.1 Microlunatus sp.
ATCGCCGGCCGCGACCGGGGGCCCGTCGTCGCTGACCACCACCCGCACCACCCGGTCGCCGACGTTCACCGAGACCGCCACCGCCGCGTCGCCGGCGTGCCGGACCACGTTGGTCAGCGCTTCCTGGATGATCCGGTACGCCGCGTGGTCGACGGCGGCCGGCACACCGCCGATCACGTCACCGGAGACCCGGACGTCGACCGACCGCCCCGCCGCCCGCAACGGCGCCACCAGGGCGTCGAGCTGCGGCAGTCCGGGGGCCGGGCCCGTCGGGTCCGGGCCGTCGGTCTCCCGGAACATCCCGAGGGTGTGGCGGAGCTCGGCCAGCGCGTCCTTGCTGGTCAGCCGGATCGCCTCCAGCGCGGCGGCCACCTGGTCGGGTCGCTTCTCCAGCACGTGCTGCGCGACGCCGGCCTGCAGGTGGATCACCGACAGGCTGTGCCCGACCACGTCGTGGACCTCTCGCGCGATCCGCAGTCGCTCCGCGTAGACGTACCGGTCCCGTTCGGCCTCCCGGTCCCGCGCGTCGGCCTCCCGGCGGGCGCGCCGGAGCACGGCGAAGAGCGAGGGCAGGATCAGTGCGGCCGAGCCGAACACCGCCGCCGGCCAGATCGCCGGGTCCAGCAACCCGCCGTACGGCTGCCGCCAGAACCCGGCCGACAGCATCACCGGCAACCCGGCGAGCCACGGCGTCCAGCTACGCAGGGGGAGCGTGGTCGCCAAGCCCAGCACCGCCAGCGCCGGAGCCAGCAGCACCGGACCGTACGGTCCGCCAGCCGCGAGGAAGGCGGTGGTGGCCAGCACCACCGCGGCGTAGGCCGGACGCGGCAGGACCCGCCGGACGACCAGCCCGGCCACGATCACCACGACGCCAAGCGCCACCAGCCACGGCACGGACCAGGCGGTCGAGACGAGCTCCGGATCGGGCACCCGGAACGGCGGCCCGCCGTGGCGCATCGGCATCCCGCCGCGCCCCTCGGGTCCGTCGGACCAGCCGTCCCAGCGGGTGCTGCCGTACGCGAGTGCGCCGACACCGAGGGCCACGGCGGCGTCGACGAGCAGCACCTGGCGCAGACGGGTGGCCGGCATGGTGTCGAGCCTAGGCCGTCGGCGTCACGCTCACATCGCCTCGCGGACGTAGTCGTCGTACGTCGTCGGACGTACGCGAGGTGTCGCCCCGGAGCCGATGCGGGACTCGGGACCGCGCGGCAGGGTGGTGGACATGGATCGCCACTTTCCCCCCGGCGCCGGCCCCGACGGCCACGCCTTCGCGTTCGCCCCGTTCCTGGGAGGCCTCATGTTCCTGCTGTTCCTGCTGCTGGTCGCCGGCACCCTGTTCTACCTCGTCCGCACCGGCCGGATCTCGCCGCCGCCGTGGGCGTCGGTCCGCCCCTCACCGGAGCTGGAGGCCCGCCGGGTGCTGGCCGACCGCTTCGCTCGCGGGGACATCGGGACCGATGAGTTCATGGAGCGCGCCAGCGTGCTCAACTGGACGCCCGGCGTCGAGCCTGTGCCGGCGAAGGGCCGGGGCAGTCGCCGGAGCTGACCAACCCCGTCGGAGGTCCGCAGCGTCGGCGCTCGGACCCGGGTGGGTGAGCCGCGGGTCTGACGCCAGACTGACGGTCGTGCGATACCGACGCCTCCCTCTCGTCGCCGCCATGGCGGCGGTGACCGCTGCGCTGCTCGCCGCCTGCACCAGCGGCACGACCGCGAGCGCCCCGACCCCGACCGCATCGACCCCGATCCCTTCGGTCCCGGCTCGGGCGGTGGCGCGGCCCGCGGCGCCGACCGGTGAGCTGCCCACCGCGCTCCGGACCAGGCTGCAGTCGGCTCTGGACCAGACCATGACCCAGTACGGCGTGCCCGGTGCGGCCGTGGGGGTGTGGGTGCCCGGCGAGGGGTCCTGGGTGACGGCCGCCGGACGCGCCGACCTCGAGCAGGACGAGCCGGTGACCACCGAGATGACCTGGCCGCTCCGCAGCGTCACGAAGTCCTACACCGTCACCCTCATCCTGCAGCTGGTGGACGAGGGTCGGATCACCCTGGACGACACCATCGGCACCTACGTCGACGGGGTGACCGACGGCGACACGATCACCCTGCGTCAGCTCGCCGACATGTCCAGCGGGAACGCCGACTACACCGGCGACGCCTTCGTCGCCGCGTTCCAGCAGGACCCGGAACGGATCTTCACCCTGGACGAGCTGAACGGCTTCGTGCTCGGCCAGCCGGCCCGGTTCGACCCGGGCACCGAGAAGATCTACACCAACGCCAACACCAACCTGCTCGGTGCGGTGGTGGAGAAGGTGACCGGTCAGCCCTTCGCCGACGTGCTCCAGCAGCGCATCCTGACCCCGCTCGGTCAGCAGAGCACGCACTACCTCGTCGACGCCGGCGCCTGGACCGCCCCGCACCCGGTCGGGTACGCGCCCGGCGAGGCCGGTCCGCAACCGCAGCCGACCAACCTGTCGGTCTTCGGGCCGGCCGGCTCCATGATCACCGACCTGGACGACGCCCGGGTCTGGGGCGAGGTGCTGGCCACCGGTGCGCTGCTGCAGCCGGCCACCCAGGCGAAGCGGCTGCAGGGAGCCCCGCTGCAGCAGGGGCCGCCGTACGACCTGTACGCCCTGGGTGTCGGTGAGACCGACGGCTGGTGGGGCCACAACGGGGAGGGGTTCGGCTTCACCGCGGCCGTCTTCCACCAGCCGACGTCCGGCGCGACCATCGTGGTGTTCATGAACGAGTCGAACCTGGTGCCGAAGGTGCACCCGGCCGACCAACTGTTCCGCCGGCTCGCGGCGGTGCTGGCCGACGCCTGATCCCAGGCCGCGCGGCGTCTCGGGCCGAGCCCGGGGCTGACCCTGCGGATCGTGCGTTTACTGTGTAAACATGACGGACCCAGTGAGATTCGGCTACACCTTGATGACCGAGCAGAGCGGACCGCGGGAGCTGGTCGGCTACGCGGTCGACGCTGAGCGCGTCGGCTTCGACTTCGAGGTCTCCAGCGACCACTACTCACCCTGGCTGACCAGCCAGGGCCACGCCCCGTACGCCTGGACGGTCCTCGGGGCGGTCGCGCAGGCGACCCACGACATCGAGCTGGCCACGTACGTGACCTGCCCGATCCAGCGCTACCACCCGGCGGTGGTGGCGCAGAAGGCCGCCACCTTGCAGCTGCTGTCCGGCGGGCGCTTCATCCTCGGGCTCGGGTCGGGGGAGAACCTCAACGAGCACGTCACCGGTGAGGGCTGGCCGCCGGTCGCCCAGCGCCAGGACATGCTGGAGGAGGCGATCACCGTCATCCGGGAGCTGCTCACCGGCGAGCTGACCACCTGGGAGGGCGACTACTTCCGGATCGACTCGGCCCGGATCTGGGACGCTCCCGAGCAGTCGGTCCCGATCGGCGTCGCCGTCTCCGGCGACAAGTCGATCGCGCGCTTCGCCCCGCTGGCCGAGCACCTGATCGCCGTCGAACCCGATCCCGAGCTGATCACCGGGTGGTCGAAGGCCAACCACCACACCGGCTCCCGCTCGATCGGCCAGGTGCCGATCTGCTGGGACCCCGACCGGGAAGCCGCCGTGGCGCGCGCCCATGATCAGTTCCGCTGGTTCGCCGGCGGCTGGGCGGTGAACGCCGATCTGCCCACCCCGGCCGGCTTCGCCGGGGCCAGCCAGTTCGTGCGTCCCGAGGACGTCGCCGAGAAGATCATCTGCGGTCCCGACCTCGACGCCATCGTGGAAGGCGTCAAGCCCTACTGGGAAGCCGGCTTCACCGACATCGCCCTGGTCCAGGTCGGGGACGAGGGGCAGCAGCGGTTCCTCGACGAGGCGGCGGGTCCGCTCCTGGAGGCGCTCCGCCGCGCCGCCGGCTGAGCTCGGTGGACGGGTCCGCGGCGGTGCTCAGGAGTGCTGGTCGCGGACCCGTTCCTTCTCGGCGATGACCTCGGCCTGGACCCGGCGCTCGCGCAGCAGCCACGGGGGCGGGTCGGCCAGCAGGGCACCGATCTGGTCGGCGTCCAGCGCGTCGCCCACCTCGCTGCGGGCCAGACCGGAGCGGGAGATGCCCAGCTTCTGGGCGACCACGTCGCGCGGGAAGGGCCCGGTGCGGCGCAGCTCGACCAACCAGGCCGGCGGATCGGCGCGGAGGGCGTCCAGCTCGGCCCGGGTGAGGGGAGTCCGCTGGAACTCCTCCGGCGCGGCCGGGAGGTAGATCCCGAGCTTGTTGGCCGCCGTCAGGGGCTTCATCGTCTGGCTCACGCCGAGCAGCCTAGTGCTCCGCGGCCCTCCGGCTCAGGTGTGCGCGTCGTCCGCGTACGCCAGCCGGCTCCCGACCCGGACGCCCCAGGTGGCCAGGGCGCCGGCCGGCGCCTCGATGGTGGCCCGGGCCCGCAGCCGTGGCCGGGTGCCGCCGATCCACGGCCGCAGGGTGGCGACCTTGAGCACCACGCCGTCCGCGTCGACCACGGCGACGTCGATGGGATAGCGCATGCCCATCATGTGCACCGACGGGCACCGGGTGATCCACAGGGCTCCCTCGACGGCATCGGTGCCGAGCAGGCCCGTACGGCGGGCTGCGGCGGTGTCGGCCAGGGCGGCCGGGGCCACAGGGCGGCCGTCGCACAGCAGCCGTCCCGGGCCGGGTCCGAACACCGTACGCGTCATCGTCGTCCTCCAGGATCGTCACGGGGAAAGGCACCGGGGATCGTCCGGACGACCCGTGAGTTGACTCGGTGCTCGATACAATCGTGCCCCATCCACAGGGTCGGGAACGTCCCGCGACAGCAGGGGGACCCAGGTTGGCTCGGCGTCGTGTCGTGGAGCGGAACTCGCGTCGCCGAGCCGTCACCGACCGGATCCTGGTGCTGGTCCTCGTCGTGGTCGCGGCGTCCGGTTTCATGAGCGTCCTCCCGGCCTCGGCGCAGGTCGCGGTCGGTCGGCTGGTGTGCCGGGTGGGATCGCTGGGTCTCGGGGCGTGCGGCACCGACCCGATCGCCCTCACCGAGCAGGACCTGGCTCCACCTCGCTGCAGCGCGCTGGCCACGCTCGACCAGGTGCTGCCGGAGGTCCGGGTGACCGAGACGACCACCCCCACCGGACTCCGTCTCCAGACGCGGACGGCGCGGTCCGGCGACAGCGTGCTGCACCTCGGTCCGGACCAGGGCGACGAGGCGCCGCTGCTGCTGGCCGGTGAGACCCGCGGTCGGCAGGAGGTGCTGCCCGGCGTCGTGGTGTCCACCTCCGCCGACTGGTTCCTGCCCGGCGGTCAGGGCGGTGACGTGGTGGTCGCGGCGGCGCAGGAGCAGCACCGGCAGTGGCTGCAGCGCCGGTCGAGTCTGGCGCCGCTGGGCGCCGTCTTCGGCTCGTCGGGTCGTGAGCTGCCCCCGCCGACCCTGCTGCAGAGCCGGGTGTGGCCGGGCGTCCCGCAGTTGCCGACGGCCCCGGGCGCGCGCACCCCGCTCCCGGACGCACGGAACCGCGTGGTGCTGCGTCCCGACCGGCCGGGCCACCTGGTCACCAACACGATCAACCGCACCAGCGTCCTCACCGTGGGGATCGCCGGCTCCTGGAACGGGCAACCGGTGACCGGCGCCGCCTCGTGGCGCCGCGCCGCCTCGGGCGAGGTGGAGCAGGTCACCGTGGCCGTGGTGGCCGCGCGGGCGCTGGTGAAGGGAGAGCCGGCGATGCCGGTGGGCGGGGCGGAGGTCGCGTACGTGACCATCCCCGTCGCCTCCCCGGTGGAGCGTCGGCTGGTGGAGAGCTGGCTGAGTCGCCCGACGGGTTTCGCGCTGCCGCTGACCGAGCTGCTGGGTCTGAAGCCGGCTGACGTACGCGATCAGCTCTCGGCCTTCCTCACCCGCGGCGCGACCGTCACCGTGCTGCGCTACGCCGACACCGACCGGGCGGAGCTCGAGCGGCGGGTGACCGAGGAGCTGATCTCCACCGCGCGCGTCGAGCGTCCCGCCGCCCGGGTCACGGCCGTCTTCACGGTGGCTCCCCAGCCCAACGGTGAGGCCCGCACCCTCGCCACCGATCCGGCGTGTGCGACGTCATGACCGACCGCCACCGCCTCGTCAGCCGTCGGGCCGCCCTGGCCGTCGGTCTGGTCGCCGCAGCCGGTCTGGCCCTCCGTCCCGAGCCCGCACGGGCCGGCGACATCGGGGTGGGCGACCTGGTCCTCGTGGTGCCGCCGGACGTGGTGCCGGCCGACCCGGCCGAGTCCCTGGGGCGGGGCTGGCAGTGGCGAGGACGCACCGACGACGGCCAGATCGTCCCGCGGGGTGTGGTGCTGGCGCGGTCCGACCTGGACACCGCCGAGCCGGTCGAGGTGCTGGGTCTGCTGCTGGCGGGCACGGCCTCCGGTCTGCTCCCCGACATCCGGGTCACGGGCCGGCGCAGTCGGCTGGTCGAGGGCGGTCAGCAGACCCGGATGGCGCTCTCGTACGCCTTCGGCCGCGACCGGCGGTACACCGGCGAGATGCTGATCGCGGCGCGCGCCGACGCGCCGAGCGGTCTCGTCATGGTGCTGGGAGACGCGACCGTGCCCAGCAGCTTCGTGGCCGGTGTGCTCGACTCGGTCCGGTGGCGCTGATGCGGTCGTCCCTCGCCGCCTCGACCGCGCTGCGGGCCTGGCTCGTCGGTCTGGTCGCGGTGGGTCTCGCCGGCGCCGGGGTGACGTCCCTGGCCGCCGGGAGCGCGGTGACCTCGCTGACCCGGATGTCCCTGGCGGCCGGGGTGCTGGCCGCGTACACCGCTCTGGTGGCGTTGCTGGTCACGGCGCGCGATGAGCGCAGCTGGGCGCGCTGCCTGGCCTGGGGTGGGCTGGTGCCGCTGCTGATCGCGGTGATCACCGCGGTGCTGGTGGCCGGCGCGGAGGGGTGGGCCCCGGCGCTCCTCGCGGCGGTGCCCTGGCTGGTCGGTGCCCTGCCGGTGTGCCTGGCGGGTCCCTGGCTGCCGGCCCTGCCGAGACTCAGACTGCGGCGGCGGGACCGGGACTGAGACCGCGCCGCCGAAGGGAGCGGCTCACTTGGTCAGCCGTGGGTCCACGTCCTCGACGTCGCCGGCCAGGTCCCGGAAGAAGAACCGGTTGACCAGCGGCCGGAACTCGATCACCTGGCGACCGATGCCGCAGTCGATCCAGGTGCTCAACGGACCGGGCGGCAGCGGTGGGGGATCGTCGTCCTCCTCGTCGTCACCGGGGGGATCGGGCGCCTCGGTCGGCAGGTCGAAGCCGGGGTCGAGGCGGCACTCGTCGGCGGTGAAGGTGGTCTCGGCCTCGGCGCTGGCCGACACCTTGTCGCCGGACACGGCGGTGGAGCGCAGCTTCACCGAGACCGACACCTCGTCGGCCCAGACGTTGTAGCAGTAGGAGGTCAGGTCCGCCCCGTTGGCCGAGGCCAGCCGCGCCGCCTCACCGCGGCCGTTCTGCAGGCAGGGCCCCCCGCCGACCATGACCGGGATCTCGGCCGGGGTGGTGAAGCCGAGCAGCAGATCGGTGGGCAGATCGTCCAGCACACCGCGGGCTCCGCCCAGGGCGGCGGCGTCGGCGGCGTGCTGGGCGCCGGAGCTCTCGTTCGCGGCCACCGCCCCCAGGGTGGTGATCAGTCCGGCGAACAGGGCGACCAGGATGCCGATCCCGATCACCACGGTGACCGGGGTCGCGCCCGCGTCCCGGCGCCGACGTGCGGGTGTTCCCGCCTCGTCGTCCATGACCATCACCTGCTCCCTCTGACGTCGTCCACGGTTC
>JBMDXL010000082.1:0-2258 GCA_048594465.1 Microlunatus sp.
GGAAGGCCCACGCCTCGATCACGTCCAGGCCGAGCGCGCTCAGATAGGGCCGGGGGTCCGCGCGGATCGCGTCGAGCAGGCTCGGGTCGGTGCTCACGGTGGTCAGCAGCTCGGCCAGCCGGCTCCCTCCCGGGGCCAGCGGGCGGTACCAGTCCGGCGCGGGATCCGCGGAGTCCTCGGGATCGCCTGACCCGTCGGGATCGGCGGGGGTCTCGGGCTGGGGTCGGTCCAGACCCACGGTCGCCGCCAGCTCGAGGTCCCAGTCGCGGGTGCGCAGCGGCGGCACGTACAGCGTCGAGGTGACCGCCAGCGGCAGCGAGCCGAGCTCGTCCAGAGCGACCTCCTGCTGCACCGCGTCGGTGGCCACCGACTGCGCCGCCTGGTAGTGGACGACCCGGTGCTCGCCCGGGTAGAACCGCCGCAGGTACGCGACCAGGGCGTCCGTCCGGGAGCCCGACCCCCCGAGTCCCAACTGGGCCACCACGCCCACCTGCCACACGATCAGGTGCGCGTCGGTGGCCGGCTCCCGGCCGCGGATGATCATGTCGGTGGCCTCGAAGGACTGGCAGGCGCCGTCGCCGGGATCGACCCCGAGATCGGCGAACAGGCAGTCCTCGGCCGACACCGCCGCCAGCATCCGCGCCGGGGTGCCCTCGGCCCGGGCCGCCGCCACCGCCCAGTGGGACGGGCTGGTGAACACCCCGGGGTGACCGTAGAAGACCGCCACCACCAGGCGACCCGACCGCGCGTGCTCGACCAGCCGGTCGCTCATCGCCCGGTACGCGTGCAGCCGCGGCAGATCGGGGCGGTGCAACCGGGCCAGGTCCTCGCTCTCCCGGGCGTGCTGGTGGATCCAGCGCTGGGTCAGCGGGTCGGCCAGGACGTAGCAGACCACGTCGGCGGCCTCGATCCAGGCGACCGCCTCCAGCGTCAGCTGGCTGATCGAGCAGATGCCGGAACCCACCACGATCAGGCGGCCTGCCGAGGGGTCGATGTCGCTCTCCGTTCGCCGGATCGTCGCCCCGAGATGGCTTCGTCGGCGTTGCCGACGGACCGTCCGACCCTCTCGGTCAAGGGGCGGGGCCGGGGATTGTTTCCTTGCTGAGATGAATGCCGTTTGATCCTTGCGCCGGACCGAGGGCAGCGACATCATACGAGAGCCGAACCACCCCGGTCGGCACTGACCCGCCTCCTCCGAGCCGCAGGTCACACACCCAACGAAGGGAGCCTTCATGGCCGATCAGGAACGCGTCATCTCACTGGTGCGCTCCATCGCCTCGGACCCAGCCCTGCGCGACCGCCTCTCGGCGGCGAGCGAGTCTGACCGGAGCGCCATCCTCGCCGAGCTGGGCTACGACGACGTCTCGCCGTCCGACGTCGCCGCCAACGCCCACCTCTTCGTCCCGCAGGCCGTCGAGGAGATCGACGACGACCAGCTGGCGAGCGTGGCCGGCGGCGGGGACACCGTCACCACCGCCACCACCACCACCACGGTCACGGCTGCCGCCTCGGCCGCCGTCGCCACCTGATCGCACCCGACGCATCGCGGTGCCGGGCCCTGCTCCGCAGGGCTCGGCGCCTGGTCGAGCAGACGTCCGAGTCGAACGTCGTGGTCAGGAGAAGGCAGGC
Source organism: Microlunatus sp. (assembly GCA_048594465.1). GTDB lineage: Bacteria > Actinomycetota > Actinomycetes > Propionibacteriales > Propionibacteriaceae > Microlunatus. Next base: position 1,630 of record JBMDXL010000082.1, read on the forward strand.
ATGACCGGTCCGGTCCGGATCAACGGGGTCGCCCACGAGGCGACCAAGGGCTTCTACCGCGGGACCCAGCGCACCGCACCCCCCGAGACGACGCTGGCGCGCATCCGCGAGGTGGCGCCGGTCGTGGGACTGACGCGTCTGGCCGACATCACCGGTCTCGACCGGATCGGCATCCCGACCGTCGTCGGCTACCGCCCCGACGCGCCGACCCTGAGCACCTCGGGCGGCAAGGGCTTCACCACCCTCGCCGCGATGGTGTCGGCCGGCATGGAGGCGGTGGAGATCTGGCACGCCGAGAACGTGCGGCACGAGGTGGTCGTCGACTCCTTCGACGCGCTCGACCGGTCCGGGTCCACCGTCCCCGAGCACCAGCTCCCACTGACCGCCAGCTCGCTGTTCGACCGCCACCGCCCCGAACCCTGGGTGCTGGGCTGGGACGTGATGACACAGCGGTCCGTCGCGATCCCGTACGCGATCGTCAGCATGGGCAACACCAGCCACTTCCCCACGCGGCGGTGGATGCCCTTCGCCGCCGGGTCGAACGGTCTGGCCGGCGGCAACCACCTGCTTGAGGCCCTGGCCGCCGCGCTCTACGAGGTCGTCGAGCGCGACGCCGTGGCCTGCTCCCG
>JBMDXL010000820.1:0-5263 GCA_048594465.1 Microlunatus sp.
GCCTTGAGGCTGGTGGGGTCGAGATCGGCCTCCAGCGCCTCGGCGGCGTGCTCGAGGTCGAACGTGCCGGTGACCAGGGCGTCCAGGTCGACCTGACCGCTGGCCACCAGGTGGATGGCCGCCGGCCAGGTGTCGGTGTAGCGGAAGATCCCGGTCACGGTGATCTCCAGGTTCTGGATGTGCTCGATCGGCAGCGTCATCTCCGGGTTGCCCAGTCCGACCAGGACCGCGGTCCCGGCCGGGCGGACCGCCCGGATGCCGTCGAACACGGCGCGGGCCGAGCCGCTGGCGTCCACGAACGCGTTCACGTCCAGCCCGGCGGTGGCGATGTCGACCTCGCTCGGGTCGATCACCCGGGTGGCCCCGAAACCCAGCGCCCGCTCGCGGCGCTCGGGCACCAGGTCGGTGACGATGACCTCGGCCGCCCCGAACGCCCGGGCCGTCTGCGCGCAGATGATCCCGATCGGCCCCGCACCGGCGATCAGGATCGACGAGCCCGGGGTCACCCCGGCCTTGCGCATGGTGGTGATCGCCACCGACAGCGGCTCGAGCAGGGCGGCGGCCTCGTCGGAGATCGTGTCCGGGAGCGCGTGGGCGAACTCGGTCCGGATCGCGCAGTACTGGGCGAAGGCACCGTCGATCGGCGGGGTGGCGAAGAACTCCATGTTCGGGCACAGGTTGTAGTGCCCCGCCCGGCACTCGCGGCACCGGCGACAGTTCTTCTGCGGCTCGACCGCCACGCGCTGCCCGATCCGCTCCGGCGGCACGTCCGCCCCGACCGCGACGATCCGACCGGACAGCTCGTGACCGAGGATCAACGGCCCGGTGACCACGAAGTCACCGATCCGGCCGTGCCGGAAGTAGTGCGTGTCGGAGCCGCACACGCCGACCGCCGCCACCTCCACCAGCACCTCGTCATCAGCCACCGGGGGGGTCGGCACGAGCTCGACGGCCAGCTCCTTCACCCCGGTGAGCACGCTGGCGCGCATCTGGTCGGGAACGGCGGACTCGATCATGCGGTTGTCTCCTCGGCTGGCGGTGATGTCGACTGTAAGCGGTGCGCCCGGGTGGCGCGTACGCCACTCGAAGGCGCCGACTATCCGGCTGCAGCCGCCTCGAGCCGATGGGAGCCCGCGCCCAGCTCGGCGACCGGCCGACCCGGCAGGTCGACCTCCGCGGTCACCCCGTCGGGCAGCTCGAGGTCCAGGCTCAGGCCCCCGGGACCGTCGGTCCAGGACACCGAGACCTCGCCGTGCGGCGTCTGCAACGAGGACCGGGCCCCGGCCAGACCGCCGCCCGGCCGGGGCGCGACCCGGACCCGCCGGTAGCCGGGCTCGGCGGGGGCGATGCCGCCGACGGTGCGGTGCATCCAGTCGGCCACGGCGCCCAGGGCGTAGTGGTTGAAGGAGGTCATCTCGCCCGGGTTGATGGTGCCGTCCGGCAGCATCGAGTCCCAGCGCTCCCAGATCGTCGTCGCGCCCATCGTCACCGGGTAGAGCCAGGACGGGCACTCGGTCTGCAGCAGCAGCCGGTAGGCGTCGTCGAGGTGGCCGGTGAGGGTGAGGGCGTCGGTCACGAACGGGGTGCCGGCGAACCCGGTCTGGATGTGGTGACCGCCCTCGGCCACCAGCGCGGCCAGCCGGTCCCCGGCCCGGGCGGTCTGCGCCTGGTCCAGCACTCCGAAGACGATGGCCAGTGCGTAGACGGTGACCGCGTCGGAGTGCAGCGTGCCGTCATCGTGGACGTAGTGCTCGACGAAGGCGGCCCGGGTCCGGTCCGCCACCCCGGCGAAGAAGGAAGCGTCCTCGTCGCGCCCGAGCAACCGCGCCGACGCAGCCACCAGGTCGGCGCTGCGGACCAGGCAGGCGGTGGCCACCACTCCCGGGTCGGCCTTGGCCCGGGCCGCGTCCTCCGGGGGCGCCGTCGGGTCGAGCCAGTCGCCGAACTGGAAGCCGGTGTCCCACAGACCGCTCGGGGACACCTTCGAGGCCACCCGGCGGACGTGCGCGGCCATGGCGCCGTACGCGTCCTCCAGCACGCCGACGTCGCCGTACGCCTGGTAGACCGCCCAGGTCACCCACACCGCCGCGTCGCTCCAGACCGCGGTGCTGTCCGGTGTCGGGAACTCCGGCGGGTGCTCGAGGTACTTGAGCACGTCGGGCACGACGAACGGCACCATGCCGTCGGCGTGCTGCTGCTCGGCATCGAGGTCGCGGAGCCAGTCGCGGAGGAAGTCGGCGGCGTCGAAGAGATAGACCGCTGTCGGTGCGAACGCCGCCAGGTCTCCGGTCCAGCCCAGGCGTTCGTCGCGCTGCGGGCAGTCGGTCGGCACGTCGACGAAGTTGCCGCGCGCGCCCCAGACGACGTTGCGGTGCAGCTGGTTGCGCATCTCGTCGGAGCACTCGAAGGTGCCGATCCGCTCGAGGTCGGTGGAGACGACGACAGCGGTCAGGTCGTCGGCCGACAGCTCCCCCGGCCAGCCCTCGACCTCGGCGTAGCGGAAGCCGTGGAAGGTGAACGTCGGCTCGAAGTGGTCCTCCCCGCCGCTCAGGGTGAACCGGTCGGTCGCCCTGGCCGAGCGCAGTGGCCGGGTCCCGAGCTCGCCGTGCTCGAGCACCTCGGCGTGGCGCAGCGTGATCACCGATCCCGCCGGGCCCTGGACGGCGAACCGGATCCAGCCGACCAGGTTCTGCCCGAAGTCGATCAGCGTCTTCCCGCTCGGCGAGCTCCAGATCCGCTCGGGCACGCGCTCACCCACCCGCCGCACCGGCGGGGACAGGTAGGGCTCGAGGGTCGCGAGGTCCCGCTCAGCGAGGTGCACCCCGACCCAGCCGTCGCCGGCGAACCCCGGACGCAGCCACGCGTCCGAGGCGAGCCGCGCGTCGACGTCCTGGCCGTCGTAGAGGTCGTTGGCGGTCACCGCGGACGGACCCGCTGTCCAGTCGGTGTCGGTGACCACCCGCTGCTGGTGCCCGTCGGCGTACGTGATCTCCAGCTGGGCCAGCGCGCCGAGCTCGTCGCCGTAGTAGTTCCGGCCGCCGCTCCAGCCGAGCCGTCCCCGGAACCAGCCGTTGCCCAGCGCCAGACCGAGCACCACCGGGCTTCCCGCGGCGGGCAGCAGGTCGGTCACGTCGTACGTCCGGTAGCGCAGCCGCCACTCGTAGCTGCTCCACCCCGGGCTGAGCACGTCGTCGCCCACCCGCTCGCCGTTCAGGTACGCCTCGACCAGACCGTGGGCGGTGGCGTGCAGCACCGCCGCGGTGACCTCCCCGTGACCGGGCTCCAGGGTGACCTCGGTCCGCAGCAGCGGGGCCCCGGCGAAGTCGTCGTCGGGACTGATCACCCGCGCGGTCCAGCTGGGCTGGTCGCTGGCGGGCGGGGCGGTGGCGGGTGCGGACGGCACCATCCGGTTCTCCTTCGAACGTGGCGGTGAATCGTTTCAGCGCACGCTAGCAGGCGATCCGGACGATCACCAGGGGCCCTCGGTCAGAGAGCGGGCACGTCGTCCCAGCGCCCCCGCGTGTACGCGGGCGGGTACGGCGCCTCCCGCCAGGACAGCCCCAGCTCGGCCGCCGCCCGCTGCGGCCACGAGGGCTCGCGCAGGGCGGCGCGGGCCAGCAGCACCACGTCGGCGTCACCGTCGGCCAGGATCTTCTCCGCCTGCTGCGGCTCCAGGATCAACCCGACCGCCCCCGTACGGATCCCGGCCTCGGTCCGGATCCGACGGGCGAACGGCACCTGGTAGCCGGGAGCGACCGGGATCGGGGCGACCACGTTGCCGCCGGTGGAGGTGTCCACCAGGTCGACCCCCCGGGCGGTCAGCCGCGCGGCCAGGCGGACCGACTGGTCGGCGTCCCAGCCGCGCTCGACCCAGTCGGTGGCGGAGATCCGGACGAACAGCGGCTTGCCCGCGGGCCAGTCGGCCCGGACCGCGTCCACCACCTCCAGCAGCAGCCGGGTGCGGCCGTCGAAGTCGCCGCCGTAGCCGTCGGTGCGGCGGTTGGACAGCGGGCTCAGGAACTCGTGCAGCAGGTAGCCGTGGGCCGCGTGGATCTCGACCACGTCGAAGCCGGCGGCGTCGGCCCGCCGGGCGGCTGCGGCGAAGGCGACGACCAGGTCACCGATCTGCTCCTCGGTCAGCGCGGTCGGCGCCGCGTAGCCGGTGAACGGCACCGACGAGGGGCCGACGGTGGTCCAGCCGCCCGCGGCGGACGGCACGCTGCCCTGCGGTTCACCGTCGAACCCCCGGAAGGTCGACCCCTTGCGACCGGCGTGCGCCAGCTGCACACCGATGGCCGCGTCCTGGCCGTGCACGAAGTCCACGATCCGCCGCCAGGCGTCGGTCTGGGCGTCGTTCCACAAACCGGTGTCCTGCGGGCTGATCCGACCTTCGGGCGTGACCGCGGTGGCCTCGGTCAGGATCAGACCGAAGCCGCCCTGGGCGCGGGCGCCGAGGTGGACCAGGTGCCAGTCCGTGGGAACGCCGTCCTCGCGGTCGACGGCGTACTGGCACATCGGGGCCAGCCAGAGGCGGTTGCGAACGGTGAGGTCGCGCAGGGTCAACGGCTCGAAGAGGGTGCTCACCCTCGCCTCAACCGGGCCGGGCTCGGACAGATTCCGTCCGACCGCGTCTGCTGCGTCACAAGCGACCGGGAGTCGCTCGGAGACAGCCGTCGGCGGCGGTCGTCCGAGACCGTACGAAAGGTGCGGCTCGCCGGTGTTTCGTGACCCCGATCGGGCGAAGTGCTCTGGCAGGCTATGCAACTGATGGGGCCTGTGTTTTCCGTGTGACGCCTGTTTCGCCCCGACGATCTACCGAGTGGAGCGGAAGAGACGATGCCGAAACGGCTGATCGGCCTGCTAGTGAGCCTCACCCTCGCCCTGACCGCCGGCGTGGCCGCGGCCGGCCCGGCCTGGGCGGCTCCGGACCCGCCCACCAAGAGCGACGCCCAGGTCCAGGCGGCCAAGACGAAGGCCGCGCAGCAGAAGGCGGCCCGGGCTGCCGCGCAGCGCAAAGCCGCGGCCAACGCCAAGGCCAAGGCCGCCGCTGCCGCCACGGCCAAGGCGCCCGCCGCTGCCCGTACGCGCGCCATCCTCGCGTCCGGCCCGAAGGCGGCTGCCGCCGCACGGGCGGCCCGAGCGGCCCAGAGCGCGGTCGCCCCCGCCCAGGCGCGCGCCGCCGCCGCGGCCCGCAACGCGGCCGTGGTCAAGGCGCGCGCGGTCGCCGCCGGGAAGGCCGCCGCCGCGGCCACGGCCCGCTCGA
>JBMDXL010000821.1:0-10163 GCA_048594465.1 Microlunatus sp.
GGGAGAGGAAGCAGCTGATGCTGGCCGGACTGCGTGAGGTCCTCGATCCGGCGGTCGACGCCGGCACCGGGGTCGGTGCCTTCAACGTCATCTGCCTGGAGCACGCCGAGGCGGTGATCGGGGGGGCTGAGGCGGCCAACGTCCCGGTGGTGCTGCAGGTCTCGGAGAACGCGGTGCTCTACCACCGCAGCCTGGAGCCGATCCTGATCGCGACCGTGGCGCTGGCCCGCAATGCCGACGTCCCCGCCGTGGTCCACCTCGACCACGTGACCGATCCGGACCTGGTCCGGGCCGGTGTCGAGCTGGGTGCGACGTCGGTCATGTTCGACGGCTCCCGGCGCTCGTACGAGGAGAACGTGGCCGTCACCGCCGACGTGGTCCGGCACTGCCACGCACGGCAGGTGCAGGTCGAGGCCGAGCTCGGAGTGGTGGGCGGCAAGGACGGCGTGCACAGCTCGACCGCCCGGACCCGACCCGAGGACGCGACCGCCTTCGTGGACGACACCCGGGTCGACGCCCTGGCGGTGGCGGTGGGCAGCTCGCACGCGATGACCGAGCGGACCACGAAGCTGGATCTCGAGCTGGTCAGCCGGCTGCGGGAGTCCGTGGACGTCCCGCTGGTGCTGCACGGGTCGTCCGGGGTGCCCGACGACGAGCTGGTCCGGGCCGTCGCGGCCGGGCTGACCAAGATCAACATCGGCACCCACCTCAACGCCACCCTGACCCGCGGGGTGCGGCACCTGCTGGAAGACCAGCCCCGGCTGGTGGATCCGCGCAAGTACCTGGGACCGGCGCGCGACGACGTCGCCGTCGAGGTCGAGCGGCTGCTGCGGCTGCTGAGCAAGAAGGGCTAGCATCCCGCACGCGCTGTAGCCGCCTCGAACCCGGCTCCGGCAACGTCAGCGGAGAAGGACGGCGGTCAGGAGCGGAGCGCGGCCAGCCGGTCCAGGGACTCCTTGCGCTCGACCGCGTGGTCCACGATCGGTTCCGGGTAGCCGGCCGGGACCCCGCCCGGAGCCTCCCACGGCCGGTGCAGGTGCGCGTCCGGCACGGCGGCCAGCTCGGGCACGTAGCGCCGGATGTAGCGGCCGTCGCCGTCGAACTTCTCGCCCTGGCTGAGCGGGTTGAAGATCCGGAAGTACGGCGCCGCGTCGGTCCCGCAGCCGGCCACCCACTGCCAGTTGAGCTGGTTGGAGGCGACGTCGCCGTCGTGCAGCCGGTCCATGAACCAGTCGGCCCCCAGCCACCAGCCCAGGTGCAGGTCCTTGATCAGGAACGAGGCCACCACCATCCGCACCCGGTTGTGCATCCAGCCCTCGGTGAGCAGCTGACGCATGCCCGCGTCGACCAGCGGGTAGCCGGTGCGGCCCTCCTGCCAGGCGGTCAGCCGGTCAGCGGCGACGGGGTCCTGCGCGGGGTCGTCCACCACCATCCGGGCGAACTCGGCCCGCACCGGCTCGGAGGTGGCCCGCGGTCGGTGCCAGAGCACGTCGGCGAAGAAGTCCCGCCAGGCGATCTGCCGGGCCAGCGCCCGGGCGCCGTCCGACCGCTGCGCGGCAAGATCGGCCAGCACCGTACGGGGGTGCAGGTGACCCCAGCGCAGCGCGATGGACAGGTGCGAGGTGGCGTCGGCCCCGGGGACGTCGTGCAGCGCCGGGTAGGCGGCGACACCGTCGCTGTCGCGGTCCAGCCACGCCCGCCACTCCCGCCGGGCGGTCGTCTCGCCGGCCCGGACCACCAGCTCAGCGTCGGCCGGCGGCAGCTCCAGCCGGTCGTCCAGGGCGAGCCAGTCGGCCGCCGGCGCGTCCACGGCCGGGGCGGGGTCGTGCACGCCGTGGTCGAGCCAGGTCCGGTGGAAGGGGGAGAAGACCTGGAACGGGGACCCGGTCCTGGTGACCAGGGTCCCGGGGGCGACGGCGTACGGGGAGCCGGTGCGGACCAGGGTGCGGCCGTCGCTCGCCAGCGCCGCCGCGACCCGCTCGTCCCGCCGTCGACCGTACGGACCGAAGTCGGCCGTGACGTGCACCCGGGCGGCGCCGATCCGGGCCGCGACCCGGGGGAGGACCTCTTCCGGGCGGCCCTCCACCACGCTCAGGCCGGGCCCGCCGCCGGCGCGCAGATCGGCGTCCAGGGCGTGCAGTGCCGCGTGCAGCCAGGCCCGGCGGGCCCGGCCCGCCCGGCGCAGCAGGACGGGGTCGAGGACGAACACGGGGAGCACGACGCCGTCGTCCAGAGCGGCCAGGAGAGCCGGGTTGTCGGCCAACCGGAAGTCGCGGCGGACCCACCAGATGGCGGTGTCGGTGGTGGAACGCATGTTCTACCCTTGCACGGGAGCCGACGGGCCCACCGGGTGCCGACCCGCGGCCACCACGGCCGGACCTGACCGGTGTGAAGGGGAGACAGACAGCGTGAGCGACCTGATCGACACGACCGAGATGTACCTGCGGACGATCTTCGAGCTCCAGGAAGAGGGCATCGTCCCGCTCCGTGCCCGGATCGCCGAGAGGCTGCATCAGAGCGGTCCGACGGTGTCGCAGACCGTGGCCCGGATGGAGCGGGACAACCTCGTCCACGTGCAGGGTGACCGGCACCTGGCCCTGACCGACGAGGGTCGCGCCCGGGCCACCCGGGTGATGCGCAAGCACCGGCTGGCCGAGCGGCTGCTGATCGACGTGATCGGGTTGGACTGGGAGCTCGTCCACGACGAGGCCTGCCGCTGGGAGCACGTCATCTCCGAGGACGTCGAGCGCAAGCTGGTGGACCTGTTGAACTCCCCGACCGAGTCGCCGTACGGCAACCCGATCCCCGGGATGGAGGAGCTCGGGGTCGACCGCCCGGAGATCGACTTCCGGGCCGGCAACGAGCACCTCGACGCGGTCGTCCGCGACTCCGGCAACGGGAGCATCAGCGTCGTCATCCACCGGATGAGCGAGGAGATCCAGAAGGACGTCGAGATGATGGGCACCCTGCGCCAGGCCGGCATCCAGCCCGGCGTGCAGGTGCTGGCCGAGGCCGGTGGTCTCGGCGTGCGTCTCACCCCGGAGGACGCGCCGGGCTGCGAGATCGACCGCGAGGCCGCCGCGCACCTGTTCGTCAGCCGGGTCTGAGCCGACCGCGGTCGAGCCGGTGAGCGACGACGAGGTCGACTGGCGCCACTACCTGGCGGACTTCCACCGCGATCGCGCCGGTGTGGTCGAGGCCGTGCTGTCCCGGTCGGTCGGGGGTGACCACACCCCGTACCGCTGGCTGGCCCGCGCGGTCGGCGGCGGCGCCCGGACCGTTCTCGACCTGGCCTGCGGGTCGGGTCCGATGTCGCGTGAGCTGGCCGCCGACGACCGCACGGTGATCGGTCTCGACCTGTCGTCGGCCGAGCTGCGGTTGGCCGCCGAGCGTGGTCCCGGACCCTGGATCCGCGGCGACGGGCTCCGGCTGCCCTTCCGGGACGGCTCGCTGGACGCGGTGACCAGCTCCATCGGGCTGGTGGTGATCACCCCGCTGAGCGCGCTGATGGCCGAGATCACCCGGGTGCTGCGACCCGGTGGGGTGCTGGCCGCGATGGCCCCGGCGCTGCGGCCGCTGTCGCCGGGCGACGCGGCGATCCTGGCCCGGATCAACACGCGGTTGCGGGGCAAGCCGCAGTTCCCCGGACCCGTCGAGCTGGCCGGCTTCACCAAGACCCTGCAGGCGTACGGGATGCGGCGGGTGGAGGACCAGCGGGAGCGCTACCGCTTCACCGTCACGTCCCGGGCCGACGCCGAGCTGGTGCTGTCGGCGCTCTACCTGCCGCAGACCCGGTGGTCGCGGGTGGAGGCGGCCATCGAGCTGCTGCAGGACCGGGTCGCCCGCTCGGGGTCGGTCGACATCACCATCCCCATGCGTCGGGTCGTCGCCATCAAGTAGGCCCCCGGGAATAGCACCGACGCTCGGCGTGGTTGATCAGGTGTCCCCGGTGATCCCAGGGACGTCAGTTCCACCCGAGACGACCGAGGAGCACCCGAGAACATGGCGACGATCGACATCAACGCCGACACCTTCGAGAAGACGATCACCGACAACGAGATCGTCCTCGTCGACTTCTGGGCGGACTGGTGCGGCCCGTGCAAGCGGTTCGCCCCCATCTACGACAAGGCGGCCGAGGAGCACGAGGAGATCACCTTCGCCAAGCTCGACACCGACGCCAACCAGGAGCTCTCCGGTCAGCTCGGCATCGAGGGCATCCCGACCCTGATGGCGTTCCGTGAGGGCGTGCTGGTCTTCAACCAGGCGGGCGCTCTGCCCGGTCCGGCCCTGCAGCAGGTCATCGACGCCGTCAAGGGTCTGGACATGGAGCAGGTGCACAAGCAGGTCGCCGACCTCGAGGCGACGCACGCCGGCCACGACGCCGACTGAGGCCGCCACCCGGTCATACTGACCGGGTGATCACGCCCGTCCGGTCCCTGGACGACTTCTTCCCGACCTACCTCGGCCTGCTCGAAGCCGGCGACGCCGTGGGTCTCGGCGACCTCTACACCGAGCACGCCGTGCTCACCTCCTTCGGCGGACCGGAGGGGACGTCGTGGTCGGTGGGGCGCACCGAGATCGTGGCCGGCCTGGCCGCGGCCCTGGCGCACTACCGGGTGGTCATCGAGACGCCACCCAGCACGGCGTGGGACGTTCGCGACGGCACCCGGGCCGCCCGGCTCGGGATCTTCACCTCGACCGTCGAGCCCCGCGCGGGCGGTGACCCGGTGGTGATGACCGTGCAGGCCTTCGAGGTGCTCCGGCTCAGTCCCACCGGCGGCTGGCAGTACCTCAGCGACGCGTCTCAGGTGCTCAGCGTCACCACGAGCCGAGACCCCCGGACCTGAGCTGCTCGACCAGCTCCGCCTCGGTGCGTGGGGTCGCGGTCAGCGTGGCCACGGCCTCGCGCTCCTCGGCGGTGAGCGGTCCCACCGCGTCCTGGAGCGCGGCCTCGGGGTCGGCCATCACGGTGGCGCGGAACGCGGGATCGCTCAGGAAGCGCTCCTTGAGCTCGTCGTGGGCGGCTCGGCGGTCGTTGTCTGCGGGCATCGTCGTCTCCTCGGTGGGTGGTGCTCAACGGCTGGTCGTCGACGGCTGACCGTCGGTCTCCTGCCGTCCGGTCAGGTCGGCGGCGGTCACGTCGACCAGCCGCTCGAGGTCATCGTGGCGCAGATCGGTCCCGCTGAGAAGGCGGGCGTGGGTCCGGGCCCGGGCGAGCTGCACCGTGGTGAGGGCGACGACCTCGCCCATCGCGGGAGCCAGCTCGAGCACCAGTCGGGCGCGTCGGTCCGGATCGTCGGCCGCGGCCCGCAGGCGGGCCAGCAGCCTCTCCCGCTCCGGTGGCTCGCGCGTCTGCAGCGCGAGGGCCGTGGCCATGGTGGCGGTGCCGTTGCGGAGGTCGCTGGTCCGCTCGCCGGCCAGCTCGCGCAGGTCGTTGACGTGCTGGCGGGCGACGCCGAGCGCGAAGCCGTAGTCGCGGGCCGCGGCGACCTCCGCCGGCGTCGCCCGTCCCGCCGACGCGGCGAGCTCGGCGAACCCGGCGAGCAGCGCCCCGCTCCGGGCGGCGATCCGGGCGTCGACCTCGAGCGGGGTCGTCGACGGGGTCAGCGGCAGACCGCTGCGGAGCTGCCCGTCGGACACCCGGGCGATCGTGGCGCGGTAGGTGCGGGTCAGTCCCGCCGCGACCGGGGCGGGCACGCCCTCGCCGATCACCTGGGCGGCCGTGACCAGCAGCACCTGCACACCGACCAGCGCCTCGGCGTCGGCCCGGTCGGCCCAGAACCAGGACGGGTCCCCGTCGGTCCGGTCGTCGAGCACCCGCAGAGCGACGTACGTCGCCGCAGCCGCAGCCAGCACCCCGGGGCCTGGTGGCCGCCCGGTGAGCGCGCGACTCACCGCCACCGGCACGGCCAGCACCGCCACGGTCTCCGGCGGGCGCTCGGCCAGGAGCGCCGCGAGCTGCTGGACGGCCTCGTCGAGCAGCGCACCGAGGACACCGTCGTCGGTCGCCACGGCGGCGGCCAGCGCCTCGACGGCGGCCGGCCGCCAGTCGCTCATCCGGCGACGAGCCTCTCGATCACCGTCGGCAGGTCCTCCAGCGGCGTGCTCAGCACCAGCGGGTGATCCGCCAGGGTCGCGGCGTCGTCGACGGCGACGGCGAAGAGGGGGGCGAGCTCGGCCTCCACCAGCCGCCGGACGTCCCGGCCCACCCGCGGCCCGTGCCGCAGCCCGAGCCCGAACAGGATCCGGGCCTCCTCCAGGCGCCCGCTCGCCGCCAGCACCGCGGCGTAGCCGACCGCGACCCACGGGTACTCGGCCCGGCTGCCGCACCGCTCGGCCGTGGCCAGCGCGGTGTCCAGCGCCTGCCGGGCGCTCTCGAGATCGCCCTCGACGGTGTCCAGCCGGGCCAGACCGGCCAGGGTCTGGGGGGCGCCGGCACCCAGGTCGCGGGCCGACCAGAGCGCGATCGACCGGTCGTACCACATCCGGGCCCGCTGGTGGTGGCCCGCGGACAGGTCCAGGTCGCCGAGCCGGGAGTGCGGGGCGGCCGACAACCAGTCCAGCCCGAGCCGCTGCAGCCGCTCGATGCACTCCACGAAGCGCTCCCGGGCCAGGGCGTCGGCACCGGTGGACGTGGCCACCTCGCCCGCGTTGCCCAGGGCGTAGAAGAGCGTCTGCAGGTCCTGCGACGCACGGGCCAGCTCCACCGCCTGCTCGGCGCGGGGGCCGGCGACCTCGACCCGGCCCTCGGCCACGTCGAGCATCGCCAGCAGCGCGAGCAACCGGGCGTGGGCGGACGGGTCGGCCACCCCGTCGTCGAGCGCCTCCTCCAGCCGGCGGCGCGCCGTCTCGCCGTCGCCGACGTAGAAGTCGAGGAAGGCCGCCGTCTGGATGGCGTACGGCCGGACGGGACCGCCGGTCGAGCGGTCCAGCAGGTCGTCGAGCCACCGGCGGCCCTCGGTGATCCGGACCGACCACCAGTAGAGGATCAGACCGGCCGCCAGCTGTTGGGCGGTGTCGAGGGCGTCGGGGTGGTCGAGCCCGCGCTGGAGCAGCCGACGGATGTCGGCCAGGTCGGGCTCGATCGAGCTCGGGTCGGCGCCGCCGAACAGCGCCTGGACCCGACCGAAGACGGCCAGGTCCAGCGCGCCCTCGACCGCCTCGGCGTCCGGCGGTCGCGGCAGCGTCCGACCGTACGACCGGACCAGGGGCAGCTGGACGAGCCGGGTCGCTCCCGCGCTGTCGGTCTCGGTACCGGCGAAGCCCGCCTCGGTCAGCTCGGCCACCACCCGCGGCAGCGGGGTCGGTCCGGGCCAGCCGGCGAGCAGGTCGTCGTACGGGACACCGCCGGGTCGGTCGGACAGGACCGGCAGCAGGGCTCGCGCGTCGGGACTCAACCGGGTCGTGGCCAGCTCGAAGCTCGCCCGCATCGAGCGGTGCCGGTCGACGGCGTGGCGGGGGTCGACGAGCGTGTCGATCGGGTCGTGCAGCGCGCTGAGCAGCACCGACGGCTCCAGGTGCTGGAGCTGGCAGGCGGCCAGCTCCAGCGCCAGCGGGATGCCCCCGGTGAGGGAGGCGATCTCCGCGTACGCCCGCCCATCGACCCCGCGGACGCCGCGACGCCGGGCGGCCTGGGTCAGCAACCGGGTCGCCTCGCTCGCCCCGTCGTCGCCCCGGTCCTGGTCGCTCTCGGTGGCCAGCGGACCCAACCGGATCACGCGCTCGACGGGCAGACCGAGCTCGGTCTGCGAGGTGACCAGCCAGACCACCGACGGGCAGCGCTGCGCCAGCTCGGCGATCACCGCCGTCGCGCCGGTGATCTGCTCGACGTTGTCCAGCACCACGGTGCTCGGCGAGCCCACCACCTGGGCGGCCACCGCGGCGATCGGGTCGTCACGGTCGGGCACGCCGAACGTCCCGGCCAGGTGCAGGGCCAACCCGGCGCCGGTGGTCAGGGCGGACAGGTCGACGAAGCCGCGGCAGGGACGTCCGGCCCGCCGAGCCGCTTCGACGGTGCACCGGGTCTTGCCCATGCCGCCCGGACCGACGACGCTGACGATCGGGCTCCCCGCGTCGACGGCGGCGACGATCTCGGCCACCTGCTCCTCGCGGCCGATCAGCTCACCCCCGGGCTGCGGCAGCGACGGCAACGCCGCCGACGACCGGCCGACGGTCCCCCGGGGGACCGGGGGCTGGCTGCCGCCGGTGAGACGGAAGTAGCCGGCCTCGACGTCGTCGTGCTCGAGCATCCGGCGGTGCAGCTCGGTCAGCTCGGGTCCGGGGACGACCCCGACCAGCTCGTCCAGGGACCGGCGCGCCTCGGCGACCGTCTCCAGGGCGGCCACCGGGTTGCCGGCCAGGTACTGCGCCCCGGCCAGGTGCAGCCACAGCCGTTCGTTGGTCGGCTCCTCGGCCAGCAGCGCCCGGACGGCCGCAAGTGACTCGGGCGAGACACCGAGTCTGATCTGAGCAGCCACGCGCTCCACCCGGGTGCCGCTCAGCAGACGCTGCAGCCACTCGCGACGGGGGCGCAGACCCTCGAAGTCGCAGCCGGCGAACGGCTCGCCCCGCCACAGCTGCAGGGCCTCGTCGAGACGCTGCACCCGGACCGCGTCGTCGGTGCTGGTGCGCGCGTGCGCGACCAGCGACTCGAACTGCAGGGCGTCCACCTGGTCGGGAGCCAGGGCCAGCACGTAACCGGCCGGACCGGCGTAGCTGAGCTCGATGCCGTTGACGGCGACCATGCTGCGGACGCGCTTGACGTACCCCTGCAGGGTCTTGTGGGCCGTTCGGGGCGGGTCGTCGGGCCAGAGCAGGTCGATCAGGCTGTCGCCGCTCACGGGGCTGCCCGCCCGCAGCGCCAGCAGACTCAGCACCGCGATCTCCATCGAACGGGTCAGCGGCACGATGCCGCCGGCGCCGCGGACCACGACCTGGCCGAGCACGTCGACCCGCTGCTCCCACCTGCTCACCGTCACCGGTCGTCCACCCCGTCGTCGTCGTGCCCCTCATCTGGGATCGGCCCGCCGACGTCCCACCGGCGTCCCACCGCGACGCGGTCCCATTGAACTCGACCGGCCGCCGGTCACGCCACTCGCCCCGGGAGAGAGAGGAACGTCGTGTCGGGACAGCTCTACAACCTCGCGCCCGATGCCCTCGCCCACCCGGTCGTCCCGGGGGGCCTCGGCTTCGTGCTGGCGCGGCCCGAGGTCGTGGGTCTGCAGGTCGCCGCCATCGACGCCCTGGCGCTGCCCGGCACCGTCGAGGCGTTCGGCAAGTCGCTCGGTCCGGGGGCTCCGAGCGACCTGATCGGGTTCCGGCCGCTGATCCAGGCGTACCAGGCGCGGCGGACGCTGGCCTCGACCTGGACGGAGACGGTCGTTCCCGCTCTCGTCGCGCTGGCCCGGGACGTGCACCGCTACGGCGCGGACCTGGCACCGGTCTACTACCCACGGCTCCTCGAGGAGGCCGCGCTGGTGGAACGTGATCCGGAGGACACCCAGGCGCGGACGGCGCTGCGGGCCCTGCTCGCCGACCTCGAGAGCGAGGCGCGCGGCCGGGCGGGCAAGGCGGCCGACGTGGCTCGTTCCGTCGCCGCCGTGGCCGGGGCGGCGGAGTCGATCGAGACGGACCTGGTCGGCGACGACGGCGCGAGCGGCCTGCTGGCCCGCTACGCCGACGGGTGCGGCGACGATCTGGCCGAGGTCTCCCCGCTGATCGAGGAGATCGCCGAGCAGCGCGAGGTCGTGGCCGCGGCCAACCAGGAGCACGACCGGGACGTGGTGGCCGCCGGCACCGTCGCCGCGTACGCCTGGGCGTGGCCGCTCGGCTCGGTCGCCGCACCGGTCGCGGCCGGTGTCTACGGCCAGGAGGCCGTCACGGCCGTCGGGCGGGCCCGGGCCGCCCAGACCCGGATCGACGAGCTGGGCGACGGCCCCGCGGCGTCGGCCAACCTGCTGGTCGTCCTCGCCCACGCCGTCGCGGGCGCGTCCGCTCTGGTGCGCGCGCTGACCGAGACCCTCCCGGTGATCCAGCGGATGCACGGGGTGTGGGGCGGGATCGCCGCCGACCTGCGCGCCATCGTCGCGCTGGTCGACGAGGACGCCGCCCTGGTGCCGCCGGTCATCGCCGGGCTCGACGTCGAGCAGGCGCTCCGATCCTGG
>JBMDXL010000822.1:0-4610 GCA_048594465.1 Microlunatus sp.
GCCTCCTGCACGTTGGTGTCGGAGTGCGCCGTGTCGGAGGCCTGCGCCTCTGAGCCGCCGGCCCCGGAGGCCGCAGAGTCCGACTGCGCACTCGGGAACAGCCGCCGCCAGAAGGGGACGTCTCGGTCGGTGTCGGTCACCGCCCCGACCCGGCTGATCAGCTCGTCCGGGGCACGGTCGTGGAAGTAGCGCAGAGCGGAGTCGCAGCTCGGGAACGGGGTCAGCGCCCCGGGCGCCGGGAACGCTGCCCCCACCCCGCCGGCAGCGGCTCCGCCCCCAGACCCGCTGCCGCCGGACTCGGCGCCGCTGGCGGCCGCACCGCCACCCGTAGAGGTCCCAGCGGTGTCGGATGTGATGTCCCCGCTGCGGACTACCGGTACGCCGATCGCGACGGCGCCGACCAGGATCGAGGCGGCGACGGCGATCTGGAAGGGTCGGCGGGACGGCGGACGCTGAACACGCCGGAGACCCTCATCGTCGTGTTCGGGCAGCTGCGCGAGCTGCCGGCGGACGGCCTCGGAGGCGTCGCGGGCCCGCTTCTCGAACTCGTTCATCAGGGGTTCTCCAGATCCAGGTGACGTGCGACGGCGGCGCGTGCTCGGCTCAGATGGGTTTTCACGGCGCCCTCGCTGCAGCCGAGGACGGCGGCGATGTCGCGCACGCCGTAGTCGGCGAAGTAGAAGAGAGCGACTGCCTGCGCCTGCCGCGGAGGCAACCGGCGAACCTCCTGCCAGAACGCAGCGTCGCCCTCATCGAGCTCGATCGAGCTCGAGGTTCGCCGGGCCAGGCGCAGCACGGCGCGGGCCTCGACCAGGCGACGGCGGAGGACCGAGGCGGCCCGGTTGCAGGTGACCCGGCGGATCCAGGCGCCCGGTGCGTCGCAGGCCCGGACCTGCGGCCAGCTGCGGAAGGCGGCCGTGAACGCGTCCTGGGCCACGTCCTCGGCCGCAGCCTGATCGCCGGTGAGGACGTACGCCAGACCCAGCACCTGACGGCGCTCCCGGCGGTAGAAGTCCTCGAAGGTCAGCGCCGCGCTCGACTCCTCGGCTGGCGTGGGAACGGCAGCGAGCAGCCGCGGTCGCACTGCCGAGGGCGAGGTGTCACCCACTGTCGCTGCTCCTTGACTCTCCACACTGAGTCAATCGCTCCAGCAGCCTCGATGGTTGACACGACGCCGAGAATTCTTCTAGGACCGGTCTCAGCGCCGGATCTCGGCGACGGCGGTGGCCAGCCCCAGCGCGTCGCCAGCTGCCGCGCGAGCCGACCACAATCTCGACGAACGCGTAATCGAGCAGCTGCGCGATGCCGTGGCCGAAGACCTCGGTCTGACGCACGCCGCCGGCATCGCCATAGGCCGACCGTCGAGCGGAGCTCGCAGTGACCGAGCTGTATGCGGGTACTCGCCGCGTCGCTGGCACCTGTCCGAGACACCACGCTCGACCCTGTCGTGCGTCACGACTCTCGTACCTGGTCTGGAAGGGATGGGGCATGCCGAGGGTCATTCTGTGGCCGGTGGTGACGAGCATTGTGTGGATGAGGTCGAGGAGGTAGCCGCATCTCAGGCTGGACGTGGTCGAAGGCGTCCCCGTTGGGGTCACTGTCGAATGCTTGGTCTGTCCAGGCCGTGAGGGTGGATGAGCATGCAACGACCTGGATCTCTCTGGCACCGACGTGGACCCTGACATGGTCGCCGATGCCTGCGGAGCACCGTGAGTGGCCGACCCGTGTGCGGGCACATTCGGACGCAGATCGCTCGGGTGCGGCGGGGCCGGTGAGTCTTGTCTGTGGATCAGGTCCACCTCGTGACAGTCCGGGGGGTTCTCGTACGAGGAGAGGCGGTTTCCAGGTGGCGGTAGGTATCTTCGCTGGCATCGCGGTCAGCGACTTCCGACAGGCACTGGAGTGGTACAAGCGCTTCCTCGGTGCCGAGCCGGCGTTCTACCCCAACGACATCGAAGCCGTGTGGGAGCTGGCCGAAGATCGCCACGTGTACATCATCAGGGATCTTGGCCGGGCCGGCGGCGCGGTCAGCATGATCTGGGTCGACGATCCGGTCGCCGAGGTTGCCAGGATCGCCGGTCAGGGCATCGAGTCGGACGACGTGGAAAAGCACGACGAGGTCTGGAAGTACGTGTTCCACGACGCCGACGGCAACGAGACAGGAATCGGTGGACGGGTCGCCTCGCCGTGGGCGGACCGTCCTGCGTGAACAGATCACGTGCGGTGGCGGCAGTCTTCACCTATGGATTCGTGGTGGTCCGACAAGCAGGTCCAGGTCCTGCGCGTCGGCGACGTCATGCCCCTGCCCCTGATGGTCGAGACCAACTGGACCACGGAGGGATGGGAGGTGAACATCATTCTGGTCACCGACGTCGAGAAATCGGGCTACAACTCGTCGCTACCGATCTGGACCCACCTCGAGCCCTATACCGACCTCGGCGGGAGCACAGCTGAAGCGCACCGCGTGACTGACGCTGCACTTCTCGCCTTCGGCGATCGGCTGCGGTCGGTACTCGCCGATCCCACGCCTCCTACCGCCGAGTAGCCACCGGCGACGGGCAGCCGTTGGCAACAGGCCGCCGTCTCCACGCTGAGCTCAGGCACCCCTTTGTGCAACATGAGGAGGGTTCGGATCGTCGCTGACCTGGCGGCTCGGTCGCTCAGGTCGGGTCGAAGACGATTCCGACCGTTTCAGGTGGCACGCCCCGTCAGCGACCGTGATCGCCTGGACCAGATCCTGGGTCCGTGAGGCGCCGCTGAGCCGTAGGCCCGGGACCTGTTCACAGCTGATCGTTCCTTCGGCCTCGACGGTGAGCCGGTGGTGATGTCGCCTCGGGGGTAGCTGAAGCTCAGCGCCATCACCTGGGTGTCGGTATGGCTGACGGCCTCGGCGATGGCCTTTGCGATGGTGCCGCCCATGTTGTCGAGCGTCGAAGAACC
Organism: Microlunatus sp.; assembly: GCA_048594465.1. GTDB lineage: Bacteria > Actinomycetota > Actinomycetes > Propionibacteriales > Propionibacteriaceae > Microlunatus. The sequence goes on from JBMDXL010000822.1 coordinate 2,941, forward strand.
GAACGGCGACCTCTGGCACTCGATGCAGCGCATCAGCCATCCTTCGTGAGCAGGCAGCGGCACCACCTCAACCTGCCATGGATCGCTCATTGACTCACCCCAGCACGGCCGAGCAAGCACAGCAGCGCTTGTCGGGATCGGAACGAGCGTCGGTAGGCGACCCCTCACCGATACGCGCCTCTAGAGCAAGTTCCGCTGCGCTGGCACCATGGATCCGTGACTCCGGTTCTGTACCGTCTGCGCCGGCGGCTCTTCGAGCTTCGCGCTCGGTGGGGTGCATCGCGGCTCGTTCAGTTCGCCCGGCTTAGGGGGAGGGCCCATTCAGTGGGTTCAGGTCCTGAGTTCCGAGACCTGTCCTGAGGCGCTACGCCCGGGGCTCAAACGCCAAAAGACGACCGTCGGGTGGGGGAGCAGAACACGCCAATATTGCTGTGAACCGTAACAATGAGCCAGCAGCACGTTAGGGTCGGCAGATGGGGACACGCGCATCCAGTGCGGCGCCGGTTCGGCCGGAGACTGCCCGGGCCGATGAGGTCGTTCGCGTGAGCGGGTTCAGTGGCACAGTGATCTGGGCAGCGGGCTATCTGCTGATCGAGCACAACGGGGCGGCGCAACGGCTCGGTGCACCGGCGTCGGTCCGGATCCGCGAACAGCTCGTGACCGGGACAGTGGTGCAAGAGCCAACGTTGGTCCGCAACGGACTCCTCCAGATCAGGGTCGCAGGCGTCGACCATCTGCCGATGGAGCCCGGCGACCCCTACACCGTGGTGTTCACCCGACGCTCCGCTGCTGCGGTCCGTGACCTACGCGATCAGATCGCCGCCGCAACGGAACGCGGCTGACCAGCAGCCCGCTGGTCGCGCGAGCAGATTTCGGCCGGGCTGACTACTCCTGCATCTTCGTCACTATGGTGATCAGTCCAGGCCTGGAATCCGTTCCGGCGGTGGGTGGCCTCCTGGTCGATCGAGTCCGCGATGTTGTCGCCACCGGGCTGTCGAACCATCAGCCGCGCCACGACCGGACTTCCCTCGCATCCCACCCGACGTCCACGCAGTAGCCGTTGCACCGACCGCGCAGGGGCGGACTGTCGTGCGGAGCATGTGGAGTGGCCGACCGCTCAACGAGGACGAGCTGCTGAGCCGCCTGCTACGTTCGTGGTCTAGCCGTGGACGACGGCTCTGACGATGGCCCCGGTGCGCCGCTAAGCGCCGATCACTTGAGAAACCGAGATTCGGCCGATCAGCCCTCGCAGCTTTCCCTCCACGTCGAGATCGGTGATGCTGGGCCTGACTGGCCCATGGTGTCGATCGACGTCGACGGCCAGAGCCCTTTCGAAGCCATGGCGGAGGGGTGGCTCGGCTTCGACCCAGCGGAGATCTTGGCCGCCGACGCACCGCTGCTCCCGTCCGGGAACCGCCGTCACGTCGCGCTCTACCGATGCTGCTGCGGCATCGCCGGGTGTGGGGTGATCGCCGCCAGGATCGAGAGGTCTTCGGATGGACAGCGGATCTCGTGGACTGATCTCCGCAACTACGTCGGTGTGTTCGACCACCCGCGCACCGATGTTGACTACGACCCCTCGATCGGCCGGTTGTGGCCGCTGGCGGGCTTCTCTTTCGCTACCGACCAGTACGAGGCTGAGGTTGGGCGCCTGACCGCCGATATGTCGT
>JBMDXL010000823.1:0-1851 GCA_048594465.1 Microlunatus sp.
GCTCCGGTGTCACCCCGTGCGCGTCGGCGATGGCCGTCCGCGCGCGGGTCGGATCCGGGTAGGCCGCGACCTCGTCCACGCTGGCCCGGATCACGTCGGCCAGCCAGACCGGCGGGGTCGGCACCCGGACGTTCACGGCCAGGTCGACCAGGCCCTCGGCGACGTCGGCGTCTCCGTGGTGGTGCAGGTCCTCGGTCCGGTGGTCCGGCTCCATCCCCACCGACTTCTGTGTCGATCTCGACGACCGTCGTCGTTCCTGCTCCAGAAGTGGGGTGGGAGCGCGGTCGGCGTACGCGTGGACGGCCTCGGCGAAGCGGTCCGCCAGACGCGGGGGGCCGGCCCAGTGGACGTGCAGGTAGGAGGCGTGCAGGGTGGGCGCGCCCGTGCCCGCGGGGTCGAGGGAGAAGCCGTCGGCGATCCCCTCCAGCAGCCAGCCCGGTGCGGCGTCGGCACCGGTGTCGGGCTCGGTCCGCGGGGTGACCAGGGTGCGGTGGAACTCGTGACCGGTCACCCGGCGCCCGGCCGGTCCGAGAAGATGATCATGAGCGGCGACCGCCGTGCGGTAGCCCAGGGTGAGCCGGGGGGACATGGCGGCGTCGGCGTCCACCGCGCCGACCATCTCGACGCCGTCGACCGTACGGCAGAGGTAGAGCAGTCCGGCGCACTCGGCCACCGTGGGTACGCCGGCGGCGATCGCCCGCTGCACCGAGGTGATCATGGACGCGTTGCCGGCCAGCTCCAGAGCGTGCACCTCCGGGAAGCCTCCGCCCAGGTAGATCCCAGCCGTGCCGACGGGCAGCTTGGCATCGGTGACCGGGTCGAAGATCACCGGCTGCAACCCGGCCGCGTGCATCAGCTCGGTGGTCTCGGCGTAGCGGAAGGTGAACGCGCGACCGCCGGCCACGGCCACCACCGGTCGTACGGTCGGGTCCTGGGCGACGTCGGCGGAGGTGCCGGACCGCGGGGTCGGCGTCCAGGGCGTGCCGGTCAGCGGCGGCGCGCCGTGGGCGATGGCCAGCACCTTCGTCAGGTCGACGTGCGCGGCGATCTGCCCGGCCAGCCGGTCCAGCGACGCGGTCGCCTCCGGTCGCTCGGCCACCGGCACCAGACCGAGGTGCCGGGACGGGGCCTCCACACCGGCGTCGCGGGGCAGCACACCGAGGACGGGGATCCCGGTCGCCTCGAGAGCCGAGATGACCTCGGCCGAGTGCCGGGCGGAGCCGGCCTTGTTCAGGATCACCCCGGAGATCCGGGTGTCGGGATCGAAGGTGTGCAGACCGTGCACCCAGGCGGCCACGGTGCGCGACACCTGGGAGATGTCCAGCACCAGCACCACCGGGGCCTCGATCACCCGGGCCACGTGGGCGGTGGAGGCCCAGCCGTCGGCGCCCATCCGCCCGTCGAACAGCCCCATCACGCCCTCGACCACGGCGACGTCGGCGGGCGTCGGCGCCGCGGCACCGTGGAGCAGCAGCGGGACCAGCTGGTCCTCCCCGCACAGGAAGGGATCCAGGTTCCGGCCGGGCCGGCCGGTGGCCAGCGCGTGGTAGCCCGGGTCGATGAAGTCCGGGCCGATCTTGAAGCCGGCCGGTTCCAGACCGTCGGCCCGGAGCGCGGCCAGCAGCCCGGTGGCGACGGTGGTCTTGCCGTGACCGGAGGCGGGGGCGGAGATCACCAGCCGCGGCAGGCGGTGCTCGGCGGTCGCCCCGGCCGCGCTGGACGCGGGCGTCACCACTCGATGCCCCGCTGTCCCTTGGCACCCCGGTCGAACGGGTGGTTGATCTTGGTCATCTCGGTCACCAGGTCGGCGATCGCGATGATCTTGGGGTCGGCCCGGCGGCCGGTGATGAT
>JBMDXL010000824.1:0-3334 GCA_048594465.1 Microlunatus sp.
GTCCCTCGACCACGGCCCGGCGGGCCCCGGAGCGGACCGCCTTGGGGTCGCCCCGGCCGCCCAGCAGGAGGTCGATGCTGGTCACGATCATGGTCTTGCCCGCCCCGGTCTCACCGGTGACCACGGTCAGACCGGGATGCAGCGCCAGGACCGCGTCGTTGATCACCCCGAGATCGGTGATCCTCAGCTCGGTGATCACGGGCCGGTGGGCCCCGGCTCGCACGCATCGCCGAGGGCCCGGCGGCGCTCGCGCTCGGCGCTGCCCCGCCACCCCTCCACCGGCAGCTGGAACTTGTTCACCAGGCGGTTGGTGAACGGGGACTGGGACAGCCGAGCCAGCCGCAGCCGGTGCCGGCCGCGACCGATCTCGATCTCCATCCCGGCCCGCAGCTCGGCCGAGCGGCTCCCGTCGCACCAGACCACGCCGTGCACCGGGGAGGCGTGGATCAGCTCGACGGTGATCACCGAGGTCGGGCCCAGCACCAGCGGCCGGGCGAAGAGGGCATGGGCGCTCAACGGGACCAGCAGCAGCGCGTCCAGCTCGGGCCACAGCACCGGGCCGCCCGCCGAGAAGGCGTACGCCGTCGACCCGGTCGGGGTGGCCACCAGCACCCCGTCGCAGGCCCAGCGGGACAGCGGCCGGTCGTCGACCTCGACGGCGACCTCGAGCATCCGCTCCCGGGCCGCCTTCTCGATGGACACCTCGTTGACCGCGAACGAGCTCCAGATGACCTCGCCCCGGTCCCGCAGGGTGACGTCGATGGTGAACCGCTCCTCGACCGTGTACGTCCGGTGGGCGACGTGGTCGACGATGCTGTCGATGTCGGCGGCTTCCGCCTCGGCCAGGAAGCCGACGTGCCCCAGGTTGACCCCGAGCAGGGGCGTGTCGGAGGTGATCACCTTCTCCGCGCCACGCAAGATCGTCCCGTCGCCACCGAGCACCAGCATCAGCTCCACGTCGCTGGTCGGCGCCGCGAGCTGCTCCGGGGACGCGCCCACCACCCTCGCCGTGCGCAGCTCAGCGTTCAGCACGTCGACGTCGGCCTGCGGCACCACGGCGGTGATGCCGGCGGCCGCCCGCCGCTCGATCAGACCGGCGGCGGTCTCGACCGCCTCTCGACGGCCCAGATGCGTGAGCACCGCGACCCGCCGCCCCGCCGCTGCGTCGGACCGCTGCGTCGGCTGCGCGCCCGCGGGCTCCGAGACGGTGGGCTGGTCGGGCGGGGGGGTCACGCGGCTCAGCGTAGCCGGGGGGTCAGTCGGAGCGGATGGACGCGGCGACGTCCACCACGACCTCCGGCGCCTGTCGCGTCAGGTGGACGAAGAACTCACGGTTGCCCGACGGACCCGGCAGCCGACTCGGCACGACGGCCCGGGCCGGCCAGCCGAGGTCGGTCGCGGCCGAGATCACGCCCGTCACGGCCTCCGCGTGCAACGCCTGCGAGCGGACCACGCCGCCGTCGCCGAGGCGCTCCCGGCCCACCTCGAACTGGGGTTTGACCATCACCAGCAGCGACCCCGACGGCGCGACCACAGCGGTCAGGGCGGGCAGCACGACGATCAACGAGATGAAGGACAGATCGGCCACGACGAGATCGACCGGTCGCCGGTCGACGTGGTCCAGGGTGAGCTCGCGGACGTTGAGGTGCTCGTGGGTGCGGACCCGGGGATCGGTCCGGATCTCCTCGACCAGCTGACCGTGGCCGACGTCGACCGCGACCACCTCCCGGCACCCGGCCCGCAGCAGCACCTGGGTGAAGCCGCCGGTCGACGCTCCGGCGTCCAGCGCGCGCCAGCCGGTGACGTCCAGCGCCAGCTCGTCGAGGGCCCCCGCGAGCTTGTGCGCCGCCCTCGACACGTACGGGTCCAGGTCCACGTCGATCGGGTCGTGGGCCCGCACCACGGTGGACGGGCGTGCGACCACGCGGTCGCCGACCCGGACCCGGCCGGCCCGGATCAGGGTGGCGGCGGCGGCGCGCGAGCGGGCCAGACTCCGGTCGGCCACGTCGCGGTCGAGCCGGGAGGTCGGCTCCTGGCCGGCCCCGCCGGGATCAGCCGGTGACACTCAGCCGCGGCCTTCGGTGGGACCGGTCGGCGACTCCAGCTCGGCGTGCAGCGTCTCGTGTGCCGCCGCGAGGGCGGCGTGGTGCTCGCTCACCGGCCGCTGCTCCAGATCGGCGAGCCGGGCGAGGGCGTCGTCCACCGCCGGCAGACCGGTCGAGGGCCGCTCGTCGCCGGCCACGTCGGGATCGCCGCCGGTCACCGGCGCGCTCACGCGGTCGCCGCCGGCGTCTTCTTCGCGGTGGCCCGCTTGGCGGGGGCCTTCGTCGTGGCCGGCGCCCTGGTGGCGGTCGTCTTCGCCCCACCGGTCGTCGCCGGGGTGGTCTTCTTCGCAGCGCCCGCCTTCTTCGCCGTGGTCGTCCTCTTCGCAGCGCCCGTTTTCCTGGCGGTGGTCGTCTTCCTGGCGGGGGTGGTCTGCTTGGCGGGGGCCGTCTTCCGTGCGGGGGCCTTCGTCGGCGTGGCCCTCGCGGGGGCCGCCGCGGCTTCCTCGGCCGCCGCGGCTTCCTCGGCCGACACGGCCGCCTCTTCCGCCGAGCTGGCCGCCTCCTCCGCCGCTGCCGCGGCAGCCGCCGCCACGGCGGTCGCCTCGGTCGCGGCGGCCTGGGCCGTGGCCGCCCGGTCGACCTGACCGGCGACGGCGGCGCGGAGCTCGGCGAGCTCGGCACGCAGCGCGTCGACGTCCTCGGAACGGGCGAACCCCGTCCTGGCGGCGGCCTTGTCGATCTCGGTGTTGATCATGGCCACCAGCAGCTCACGGTTGGCCCGGCTGGCGGCGAGGATCTCCTCGGCCAGGGTGGCGACCCGGTCACTGGCGTCCGCCGCCACGTCGTCGAGACCGGTGGCCGACAGCAGGCCCTGTGCCGCCTCGACGGCCTTGGCCTTGGTCGCTCGGCGCAACCCGGTCATCAGGTTCACGTAGCTCTGGATCTGCTCTCGCACCATCTCGCGGCCTCCTCGTGCTGTGGTCGTCCCGGCAACGGTAGCCCGCCGAACCCCTCGCGGACAGCGGCGGTCTGCTGGAACAATCGCCCGCGTGACCGATCCGACCTCCACGTCCACCGTCGCGCACGACCCCGACTGGTGGCAGACCGCCGTGATCTACCAGATCTACCCGCGCGCGTTCGCCGACGCCAACGGGGACGGCATGGGTGATCTGCAGGGGGTCGTGTCCCGCGTCGACTACCTGGCCGAGCTCGGTGTCGACGCGGTGTGGCTGTCCCCCTTCTACCCCTCGGCGCTGGCCGACGGCGGCTACGACGTGGACGACTACCGC
>JBMDXL010000825.1:0-2685 GCA_048594465.1 Microlunatus sp.
GACGACCCGTTCCACGACGTGCGTCCGGAGGACCTGGTCAAGTTCGGGCTGATCCCCGAGTTCATCGGCCGGCTGCCGATGATCGCCTCGGTCAGCCCGTTGGACCGCGACGCCCTGATCCGGATCCTGATCGAGCCGCGCAACGCCTTGATCAAGCAGTTCAAGAAGCTGTTCGACCTCGACGGTGTCGATCTCGAGTTCACCCCGGACGCGATCGAGGCGATCGCTGACCTCGCCCTGCTCCGGGGGACCGGGGCGCGCGGGCTGCGGGCCATCCTCGAAGAGGTCCTGCTCAACATCATGTACGACGTCCCCAGCCGGGACGACGTGGCGCAGGTGATCATCAACGCCGACGTGGTCAAGGAGTCGGTGCTGCCGACCCTGGTGCCCCGGGACAAGTTCGCCAAGCGCGAGCGCCGGGAGAAGTCCGCCTGACCCAGGTGCTCGGCCCGGCCCGCCCAGGCGACGCGCCGGCGGGCGACTACACCCGCCGGTTGGCCAGCACCGGGATCGTCCGACGCACCGTGTCCACCTCGGACGGGTCGATGTCGACCACCAGCAGTCCCGGGTCGGCGCCCAGGGACCCGAGCACCTCACCGCCGGGAGAGACGACCAGGGAGTGGCCGATCCCGGTGGGGGCGGCACCCCGGGTCGGCACGCCGACCGTGGTGGGGTCGGCCTGGTCCACGGCGGCCACGAAGCAGGTGCTGTCCAGTGCGCGGGCCCGGACCAGCAGCTGCCACTGCTCCAGCTTGGTGGGTCCGGCACCCCAGGAGGCGGGCAGGCAGATCAGCCGGGCGCCGCGGTCGGCCAGGGTGGTGAACAGACCGGGGAAGCGGACGTCGTAGCAGATGGCGAAGCCGACGGTCACCCCGGCGATCTCCAGCACGAGGGGTTCCGACCCCGGGGCCACCGTGTCGGACTCGGCGAACCCGTACGCGTCGTAGAGGTGGATCTTGGCGTAGGCGGCGTCCACGCCGGGCCCGACGATCCGCAGGGTGTTGGTGACCCGGCCGTCCTCGGCGGGGGTGAACATGCCGGCGGCGATGACCAGCCCGTGCCGGGTGGCCAGGTCGGCCAGGCGCGTCGCCCACGGACCGTCGACCGGTTCGGCGATCTCGCCCAAGGGGAGACCGAAGCAGCGCATGGTCGCCTCGGGGCACAGCAGCAGGTCCGCCCCTCGCTCGGCCGCCTGCGCGGCGTCGTCAGCGACGAGCGCGAGATTGGCGTCCGGGTCGGGCCCGGCGACGAGCTGAGCCAGAGCGACGCGCATCAGACCTCCGAGTTGTCAGATCCGGTGATGGCTCGGGCGACCACTCAGGCGGACAGCTCGGCGAGCTCGACGTCGACCGACAACGCGACGTCGGCGGCCGACCACTGCAGCTCGCCGGTCAGCCGACCCACGGCCCGGAGATCGGCCTCGATCTCCTTCAGCCGGTCGAGCACCTCGGCCCGGCCGGTGAGCTCGGCGCGAGCCACCTCGGTCCGCATGGACACCTTGGCCTGCGACTTGGCTCCGCGCACGGCGGCCAGAGCGGTGGCCAGGTCGTCCAGCAGCAGCGCGTCGCCGTCGACCGCCACCTCGGCCGGCGTCGGCCAGGTGCTGGTGTGGACCGAACCGGCCTGCCACCACGACCACACCTCCTCGGTCACGTACGGCATGATCGGCGCGAGCAACCGCAGCACGGTCGTGAGAGCGAGCGCCAGCGCGGCCTGCGCCGAGGTGGCGCCGTCCCCGGTGCCGTACGCCCGCTCCTTCACCGTCTCCAGGTAGTCGTCGCAGAACGCCCAGAAGAACCGCTCGGTCACGTCCAGCGCGGAGGTGTAGTCGTACGCGTCGAAGGCGGCGGTGGCCTCGACGACGACGCGCTCGAGACCGGCCAGCAGGGCCCGATCCAGCGGTTCGCTCACCTGCGCCGGATGGGCGGCGGCCGCGTCCCCGGGGAAGCCGAGCACGAACTTCGACGCGTTGAGCACCTTCATGGCCAGCCGACGGCCGACCTTCATCTCACCAGCGTCAAACGGCGAGTCCAGACCCGGCCGGGCCCGGGCGGCCCGCCAGCGCACCGCGTCCGCACCGTAGGTGTCCAGCACCTCGGTCGGCACCACCACGTTGCCCTTGGACTTCGACATCTTCTTGCGGTCCGGGTCCATCACGAAGCCGGAGATCGCGGCGCGGGTCCACGGCAGCGAGTCGTGCTCGAAGTGGGCGCGCACCACCCGGTCGAACAGCCAGGTGCGGATGATGTCGTGCGACTGCGGGGCCAGGTCCATCGGGAAGGTCAGCGCGAACAGCTCCGGGTCCTGCTCCCAGCCGCAGACCAGCTGGGGGGAGAGCGACGACGTCGCCCAGGTGTCCATCACGTCCGGGTCGGCCATGAAGCCGTTCGGTTCACCGCGCTGGCTCTCGGTGTAGCCCGTGGGCACGGCCGAGCTCGGGTCGATCGGCAGCTCGGCCTCACTGGGCAGGATCGGGGTGTCGTAGTCGGGCTCGCCGTCGGCGTCCAGGCGGTACCAGACCGGGAACGGCACCCCGTAGAACCGCTGCCGGGAGATGAGCCAGTCGCCGTTCAAGCCACCCACCCAGTTGTCGTAGCGGTAGCGCATGTGCTCGGGAACCCAGGCCAGCTCGTGGCCGCGGGCCAGCAGGTCGGCCTTGAGGTCGGCGTCGCGCCCGCCGTTGCG
>JBMDXL010000826.1:0-2750 GCA_048594465.1 Microlunatus sp.
TCGAGCACGCCGGACCGTTCGCCTCCCGGTCCGACCGCAACAACGCCGCCATCCGCTCGAGCCTGCTGCCGCTGTTCGAGCGCTACCAGGTCGACCTGGTGCTCTCCGGGCACGACCACTCCTACAACCGCGGCTACGACGGCAGCAAGAACTCCACCGTCTACGCGGTGTCGGACTCCGGACCGAAGTTCTACGAGGCCTCGGCGAGGGACTGGCAGCGCGCCGGCGCGATCCGGGTGGTGACCGCGTCCCACACCTCCACCTACCAGCGCGTCACCGTCAGCCAGAACACGCTGACCTACCAGGCAGTGGTCGGCTACAAGGGTAGGGGCTCGACCACGACCAAGAAGGTCGGGCAGGTGCTCGACCAGGTGACCATCACCAAGAACGGCCGGACCAAGACCGTCCGCTGAGGTCGCCCGCCCGGCGGTTTACGCTGTACGCATGGCGATCAGCAAGGGTGACACGGTGTCCTGGAACACGTCCCAGGGCACGACGCACGGCACGGCCGTGGAGAAGCGGGTGAAGGAGTTCACCTTCGAGGGCCAGACGTTCAAGGCCTCCGACGACGAGCCGTACTGGATCGTGGAGTCGGACAAGACCGGGGCCAAGGCGGCGCACAAGGAGTCGACGCTCGACGCGTCCTGATCCTGCCGGGCTGCGCCCCGCGGCGCGCCCTGATCCTGCCGGGCCGCGCCACCGGGGGCGCACCGGTCACGCGAACCGGCTGGGGTCCCCGGCCCCGACCCGGACCACCTCTGCCTCGCCCGAGGAGAAGTCGACCACCGTGGTCGGCACCTCGCCGCAGTCGCCGGAGTCCAGCACCGCGTCCAGCACGTGGTCCAGCCGCTCCTTGATCTCCCACCCCTGGGTCAGCGGCTCCTCGTCGCCGGGGAGCAGCAACGTGCTGGACAGCAGCGGCTCCCCCATTGCCTCGACCAGCGCGTGGGTCGTGGCGTGGTCTGGGATCCGGAGGCCGACGGTCCGCTTCTTCGGGTGCAGCATCCGGCGCGGGACCTCGCGGGTAGCCGGCAGGATGAACGTGTACGGACCCGGCGTGGCGGCGCGGACGGCCCGGAAGATCGCGGTGTCCAGGTGGACGAACTGGCCCAGCTGGGCGAAGTCCCCGCAGACCAGGGTGAAGTGGTGGTGCTTGTCCAGGTCGCGGACCCCCCGGATCCGCTCGATGCCGTCCGCGTTGCCGAGCCGGGTCCCCAGCGCGAAGCAGGAGTCGGTCGGGTACGCGATCAGCGCGTCGTCGTTCAGCAGGTCGACGACCTTGCTGATCGTCCGCGGCTGGGGGTTGTCGGGGTGTACGTCGAAGTAGCGCGCCACGCCGGAAACCCTAGCCGCGCGCGCCGGTGGCACCAGGGCGAACGGGCGATCACCGACCGCAGCGTGTCGGATAGGTTACGGGCATGGTTTCCAAGGTCGCACTGCTCACCGCCGGGGGTTTCGCCCCGTGCCTCTCCTCGGCCGTCGGCGGACTGATCGAGCGCTACACCGCGCTTGCCCCCGAGGTCGAGATCATCGCTTACAAGTACGGCTACCAGGGCCTGCTGTCGGGCGACTACCTCACCGTCACCCCCGAGGTCCGCGCCAACGCCGCGATCCTGCACAAGTTCGGCGGGTCGCCGATCGGCAACTCCCGGGTCAAGCTCACCAACGCCGCGGACCTGGTCAAGCGCGGCCTGGTCGCCGAGGGCGTGGACCCGCTCAAGGCCGCGGCCGACCGGCTGACCGCCGACGGGGTCGACGTCCTGCACACCATCGGCGGTGACGACACCAACACCACCGCAGCGGATCTCGCCGCCTACCTGCACGACAACGACTACGAGCTGACCGTGGTGGGTCTGCCCAAGACCATCGACAACGACGTGATCCCGATCAAGCAGTCCCTCGGCGCCTGGACCGCGGCCGAGCAGGGTGCCCGGTTCGCCCAGAACGTCCTCGGCGAGCACAACTCGGGCTCGCGGATGCTGATCGTGCACGAGGTGATGGGCCGGCACTGCGGCTGGCTGACCGCGGCCACGGCGCAGTCGTACCGGGAGTGGCTGGACACCCAGGAGTGGGTGCCGGAGATCGGTCTCGGCCGGGCGGGCTGGGAGGTCCACGGCGTGTACGTGCCCGAGGCCCACTTCGACCTGGCCGCCGAGGCGGACCGGCTGAAGACCGTGATGGACGAGGTCGGCTCGGTGAACCTGTTCGTCTCCGAGGGTGCCGGTCTGGACACCATCGTGGCCGAGATCGAGGCGTCCGGCGAGGAGGTGGCCCGCGACCCGTTCGGTCACGTCAAGATCGACAAGATCAACCCGGGCGCCTGGTTCGCCAGCAAGTTCGCCGAGCGGCTCGGCGCGGAGAAGGTGATGGTGCAGAAGTCGGGCTACTACTCCCGGGCGGCCGCCGCCAACCAGCGCGACCTCGACCTGATCAAGTCGATGACCGACCTGGCCGTGGACTCCGCCCTGCGCGGTGAGCCCGGGGTCATCGGCCACGACGAGGAGGCCGGCGACGAGCTGCGGGCGATCGAGTTCTCCCGGATCAAGGGCGGCAAGCCGTTCGACATCGACCAGCAGTGGTTCGTCGACCTGCTCGGCGGCATCGGTCAGCCGGTCACCGAGAGGGTCGCCGCCCACTGACCACCCGGGCGATCCAGGTCAGGATCGCCCCCAGTCCGAGCCCGGTCGCGGGGCCGGGGAGCGCACCCGCGCCGCGTCGGACCCCGACGGGGGCCCCGGCCGCAACCTCCG
>JBMDXL010000827.1:0-4082 GCA_048594465.1 Microlunatus sp.
CGCCACCGACGCCGGCCGCCCCACCGGTCGGAGCAGCAGGATCGAGCGGACCGGTCGACGGCAGACCGGCACCGGTCAGCGGCGGTCCGGTGAACCCGGGTCCGCTGGGTCGGCCCATGCCGGGACCGGTCGGTTCGCTCACGGCGCCACGCTACCCCCGCGCCCGCGTCGTCCACAGGCTGAGCGGGCCGCCGACCGCTGTCCACAGATGCGGCACGACCCCGGTCGATTCGGCCGGACGTCCTTTAGGTGCAGACATGACACATCGCGCCGACACCCCCACCCTCGCCACCGACCCGACCGTCCTGCGGATCCGAGAGCCGGGGGACATCCTGGGGGTGGTGCCGTATCTGCTGGGCTTCCACCCGAGTGAGTCGTTGGTGGTCGCGTTCGTGCGTGACCGGCGGAACGCGGTCACCGCTCGGGTCGACCTGGCGGCCACGGCCGATCTGGAGGGTCTGCTCGACCAGCTGGCGCCGGTCGCGCAGCGGGTGGGCAGCGGGTCGGTGGTGATGGTCGGCTACAGCGAGGACGACAGCGTCCGGGGTCTGATGGGCGACCTCGTCGACCTGGTCCCCTGGGAGGTCCTGGACGCGCTCGCGGTGTCCGGCGGGCGGTGGTGGTCGGTGTGCTGCGACGACCGTCAGCTCCGACCGGGGGAGCCGGTCTGCTGTCCGCCGGAGGGCCGACCGTACGACGTGGCCTCGCACCCGTTGGCCGCCGAGGCGGTGCTCGCCGGCATCTCGGCCACCGCCACCCGGGAGGAGATCGCCGCGCTGGCTGCGCCGCCCCCGGTCGTGGCGCGCGACCGCCTTGCCCGGTTGGCCGCTGAGACGGCGGAGCGGGTGGGGGGGGCGAGCGGCCGACGCCGACGGCAGCGGATGAAGCGCCTGGTCGAGCGGCTGGTGCGGACCGGGTCCGCCACCGAGGCCGAATCGGTCGAGGTGGCGGTGCTGGCCCGCGACGTCGCGGTGCGGGACGTCGCCTGGGCGTTGATGACCCGTCCGCAGGCCGCCCAGCACGTCGAGCTGTGGTGCCGGGTGGTCGCGGTCGCGGTCCCGCCGTACGACGCGGCGCCCCTGGGCATGCTGGCGATCGCGGGCTGGCTGAGCGGCAACGGCGCACTGCTCAACTGCTGCATCGACCGGCTGGAGCTCCTCGACCCGGACTACTCGCTGTTGTGGCTCTGCCGCGACATCAGCGACCAGGCCATCGAGCCGCGACAGTTCGACCTCCTCGCCGGGGAGCTCCGGCAGCTGCTGCGGTGAGCGACCGCGGGCACCCGACCGCCGCTCGACGAGCGGCCGGCGCCGTCTGTCCCGGGCCCGCGCACCGACGCGGACCGCGCGATCCGGCGGCCCGCCCGCCGCCCGGCACGGGGGTGGTGACTCGCCTGGCCGCAGGACGAGCGACTCCGTTAGGTTGGCTCCCATGACAACCCGGTTCGTGGTGTGCGGCGAGACCCTGATCGACCTCATCCAGGTCGACGACCAGTCCGGCGGCTTCCTCAGCTCGTCGTGGTCGGCCATGTCGGCCGGGGGACCGATGAACAGCGCGGTCGCGCTGGGTGATCTCGGGGCGGACGTGCACTTCCTGGGCCGCTTGTCGCGGGACGCCTTCGGCGCGCAGCTGCGCGGGCACATCGAGGGGGCGGGGGTCGCGTTGGACCTGGCCACCGAGTCCTCGCAGGCCACCTCGCTCGCCGTAGTCAGCCTGGACGACGAGGGCAAGGCCAGCTACACCTTCCACTTCTCCGACACCGCCAACTTCGGCTGGCAGGAGGCGGACCTGCCCACGCTGGGCTCGGGGGACTGGCTGCACATCGCCTCGCTGGCCTGCGTCGTCAGCCCGGGCAGCGACGTTCTGCTGGACTGGTCGCACGGGCTGAAGTCCGGCATCTCCTACGACATCAACGTCCGGCCCACGGTCATCACCGACCCCGAGGAGTACTGGGCGAAGGTCCGGCCCTGGCTCCGAGTGGTCGGGCAGCACAAGGGCATCCTCAAGGCCAGCGACGAGGACATCGAGTTCCTGGCCCAGGTGGAGTCACCGGGCAGCGACCCGGTCGACGTGCTGGCCGACTGGGTCGCGCAGTACGGGATCGGTCTCGGCGTGGTGACCCTGGGTCCGGGCGGCGCGGTCGCCGTCGACGCGGACGGTCACCGCACCGCGGTGGCGGGGTTCCCGACCCAGGTCGTCGACACCGTCGGCGCGGGCGACACGTTCATGGCCGGGTTCCTCGACGGGCACGTCGGTCGGCAGCTGGACCTGGAGTCCTCGCTGCGGCGCGGGGCCGCGGCGGCCTCCATCGTCTGCTCCCGGCGCGGTGCGCAGCCGCCGACCGCCGCCGAGGTGGACGCCCTGATCGAGGCCGGTGCGGCCAGCCGGGTCTGACCCGTCGGCTGATCGCCGCCCCGGCCCGCCCCGCGGGCGGGGGACCCGACGCTCGGCGACCCCGGACCCGCCGGATGCGGGTCGATGGCGGACGAGGGGTCGGTGAACTCGAGGCTCAGCGGTCCCGCTGGTCCTGACCGGCCGCCGCGTCGCGCAACGCCCGGACGGCCTCGGCCGTCCGGTCCGGCGTGGGCAGGGACCCGTCGGCCTCGGTGACGTAGAAGGTGTCGATGGCCTGCCCGGCCAGGGTGCCGATGTGGGCCGACCGGATCGAGAGCCGGTGCTCGCTCAGGCAGCGGCCGAAGGCGAAGAGCAGACCGCTGCGGTCTCCCGTACGGATCTCGATCACGGCGGCGGTGGCGCTGGCCCCGGCCACCGCCTCCACGAACGGCGGCGGCTGGTCCGGGCGCTGCCCGGCACGCGACTCCCGCTTGCGGACCATCCGCAGCATCGAGGAGTCGCCGTCCTCCAGCCGGTCCAGCTCCTGCACCAGCAGGGCCGGGTCGGGCAGGTCGGCGGGGCTCTGCTTGTCGACCCGCCAGGTGTTCACCGCCACACCGTCCACGGTGTGCAGGACCGCCGAGCGGACCGAGACCGCGTGCGAGGCGAGCAGACCGGCGGTGTCGGAGAACAACCCGAGCCGGTCGGTGCTGGCGATGATCAGCTGCATGCCGCCGGGCTTGGGCTCCAGCAGCACCCGGGGCCGTCCGTCCAGCCGCACCGAGCGGGCCAGCCCGACATCGACCAGGTCGTTGCCCGTCCGGTCCGGTGCGTCCCCCACCAGCAGGGACTCGACGCTGTCGGCGAGAGCGTTCACCAGCTGCGCCCGCCACGGCGACCAGGCGGCCGGCCCGGCCGCCCGGGCGTCGGCCTCGGTGAGGTAGCGGAGCAGCTGCAGCGTCTCCAGCCGGCCGTCGCCCGCCCTCACCAGCGCGGCGGCGGGGGCCGGGTCGCCGTGGTCGCGTCGGGTGGCCAGGTCGGCCAGGGTGAGGTGCTCGCGGACCAGACGCTCGACCAGCTCGGCGTCGGCCTCGGGCAGCCCGAGGTCCGTGGCGATGCCGCGCGCGATCGGGGCGCCGACCGCCGGGTGCGCGGCTCCCGCTCCCGGCAGCTTGCCGATGTCGTGGAGCAGACAGGCCAGCAGCAGCAGGTCGGGCCGGTCCACCTGGGTCAGGTGCCGGTGCACCTCGGCGACGCACTGCACCGAGTGGCGGTCGACGGTGTGCCGGTGCACCGGGTTGTGCTGGGGGCGGGCGCTGATGGCCTGCCACGCGGGGAACCAGCGGACCACGCACCCGGCCAGGTCCAGCGACTCCCAGACCGGCAGCAGGGCGGAGCCGCCGGAGAGCAGCTCGAAGAGCGGCACCCGCGCCTCGTCGGGCCAGGGGACCGGCAGCGGCGGGGCGTGCTCGCCGAGGTTGTCGGCGGTGACCGGGGACAGGACCAGACCGCGCTGGGCGGCGAGCGCCGCCGCGCGCAGGTCGAGCAGGGGAGTGGTCGGGCTGGTCAGCCGGTCCAGGCCCACCTCGCCCTGGTGGATGATCAGACCGTGCGGCGCCTGGGTGTACTCGGGGCGCCGCTCCCGCCGGACGAACGACAGCTTGCGCCGGACCGGCAGCACCTGGCGCGCCGCCCGGCTGGTCAGGTCGACCGCGTGGCCGATCCGACGGGCCGCCACGCTGACCGCG
>JBMDXL010000828.1:0-10216 GCA_048594465.1 Microlunatus sp.
TCCGATCGGGCGACCCCATCCCCGTCGACGACGAGGACGCACCCCCGCCGCTGTACCGCGACGAGCCCGCGACCGGCTCCGACGACACAGCGGTCGCCGGCGCGTCCACCACCGCCGGGTCCGGCAACGCTGCACCCGAAGCCGCTGCACCCGAAGCCGCTGGACCCGAAGCCGCTGAACCCGAAGCCGCTGGATCCGAAGCCGCTACGGGGACCACCCGGGACCGGTCCGACGAGACGACGATCCTGAGCCGGGCCCGGGAGCGCAAGCGCAACCAGGCCAACCGGGACGACGACGACCAGACCACGTTGCTCCCCCGCACGGCCGGCGGCAGCCGGGTGCGGCAGCGTGCCGAGGAGGTCGACGACACCGACGATCTCGAGGCCGACCCCCGGGCGGACCGTCGACGGCTGCTGCTGCTGATCGGCGCCGTCGCCGTGGTCGCGATCCTCGGTCTGGTAGCCGGGTACGCGATCATCCGGTCCACCGGACAGCCGATCGCGGCTCCCGGACCGTCGGCGTCCCCCGGGGCCTCCGACCCCGCGGGCAGCCCCGGCACCGACCCGTCCGATCCGTCCGGCACCGCCCTGATCACCGACGCGTTGATGCTGTCCCCGGCCCAGGCCGAGACGATCGACAGCAAGCGCACCTGGAAGGTCGCGCTCACCCAGCGCGGCACCTCGGCGGACTCCCCCAACCACCCGGCCTGCCTGTCCACCGACGCGACCGACGGCGCCCCCACCCCGCAGCAGACGGTGCTGCGGCTGCTCAGCAGCAGCGGCTCCGACGCCCCCGCGGCCCTGCACCAGGCGACCTCCTACCCCACCGCCGAGGAGGCGGCGCAGGCGTACGCGTACGCGGCCCGGTCTCTCGGTGACTGCGCCATGACCGGCGGCTGGGTCTACGAGGGGCACCTGATCGGCGGGGTCGGCGACCAGGCCGTCGGGGTCACCATCCAGGTGCTCGACGGCAGCACCACCGAGTTCCGCACGGTCGTGCTGACCCGGACGGGACGGATCCTCGATGTCGTCGACGTGGCCAAGCCGGACAAGGCCGTGACCGCCAAGCGCCTGGCCGAGGTCGCCGGCGCGGTGGTCGACACCCAGTGCCAGGCGGCGGGAGGGGCCTGCTCCGACGAGCCCGAGGCGATGGACGGCCCGCCCCCGCTGGGCGGGGACCAGCCGGGCTTCCTGGCTGCCGGTGACCTGCCGCCGATCGGCCCGGACCTGGCCCGCTGGGCGGGCACCACGCCCGGCGAGCCGGATCCCGACCTGCTGCGCGGCAGCGGCTGCGAGACGGTGGACTGGTCCAAGGTCAAGGCCGAGGACCGCAGCCACCGGACCTACCTGCTCGCCGACAACAGCAGCCGGTTCGGCCTGGACGAGGTGGTTCTCACCACCGCGGACGCCAAGGCGGCCACCGCGCTGGCCGAGAAGGTCCGCGACGACTGGAAGGACTGCAGCAAGCGGCAGCTGACGGCCACCGTCGCCACCGTGACCGACGTCTCCGGTCCGGGCGCCAAGAGCGTGGACGTGAAGGGCTGGACCACGGAAGTGAGCCAGAAGGCCGACGCGGGTACGACGACGTACCGGGTGGGCATCGTCGCCGCCGGCCCGAAGGTCGCCTTCCTCTTCCTCAACCCCCAGGACAAGGTCGACGTGACCGACGACCAGTTCGACATCATCACCCTGCGCGCCGGTCAGCGCGCCAGCCAGGTCAACTAGGCGACCGTCGCTGGTCGGCCGCGCCGGTCGGCGGGGTCAGCGCACGCGCCCCAGGTGCACCAGAGCCAGCAGCAGCGCCCCGAGTGACTCGTTGTCGGTGATCTCCCCGGCGGCGATCATGGCCAGCAGCTCGGGCGGCGGCACCGACAGCACCCCGGTGATGCCCTCGGCCTCCTGCTCCGCACCCCCGACCGGATGCAGCTGGGTGGCCAGGACCACACGCCCGGCCGCTTCGGCCACGCCGTTGAGGGACTGGACCGGCCCGAGATCGGTCAACGACCCGGCGGCCAGCCCGGTCTCCTCCCGCAGCTCGCGGGCGGCGGCCACCAGCGACTCCTCGCCGTCGGTGCCGCCGGCCGGCACCTCCCAGGAGAGCCCGTCGACGGTGTACCGGTCGACCCCGACCAGCACGACCTCGCCGGCGTCGGTCACCGGGACCACGAAGACCGCGGGCGAGCGGACCTCCACCACGCCGTACGTCCCCGGTTCGCCGTCCGGCCGCAGTACCGCGTCCTCGCGGACCCGGATCCACGGGTTCTCGTACGCGATCCGGCTCCGCAGCGTCTGCCAACCCGCCATCGGCCTTCCCCTCCTCCTGCTCACGGAACCTGCCTGCTCAGGAACTCGGTCTGCTCAGGAACTCGGTCTGCTCACGACACCCGGTGGGCCGAAGCCGCGCCCCCCCGAAACCCGCTGACGCCCCCTTTCGCTACGCGACGCACCCGGGTCACGGGGGGCGTCGGCTAGCTAAAGGGGGCGTCAGCGAGGTGGTGCTGTCCTCAGACCAGGATCACCTCAGCGCTGGATCATCAGCCCTGGGTCATCAGCTGGCGCATCAGCTCCGCGGTCTCGCTCGGCGTCTTGCCGACCTTGACCCCGGCGGCCTCGAGCGCCTCCTGCTTGGCCGCCGCCGTGCCCGAGGAGCCGGAGACGATGGCGCCGGCGTGGCCCATGGTCTTGCCCTCCGGGGCGGTGAAGCCGGCCACGTAGCCGACGACCGGCTTGGTGACGTTGGCCTTGATGTACTCGGCCGCCCGCTCCTCGGCGTCACCGCCGATCTCGCCGATCATCACGATGGCGTCGGTGTCGGGGTCGTCCTGGAACGCCTGCAGCGCGTCGATGTGGGTGGTGCCGATGATCGGGTCACCACCGATGCCCACGGCCGAGGAGAAGCCGATGTCGCGCAGCTCGTACATCATCTGGTAGGTCAGCGTGCCCGACTTCGACACCAGGCCGATCCGGCCCGCCTTGGTGATGTCGGCCGGGATGATGCCCGCGTTGGACTGCCCGGGCGAGATCAGGCCCGGGCAGGTCGGACCGATCAGCCGGGTCTTGGAGCCCTGCGACAGGGCGAAGAACTCGGCGCTGTCCTTGACCGGGACACCCTCGGTGATCACCACGGCCAGCGGGATCTCGGCCTCGATCGCCTCGGTCACCGCGCCCTTGGTGAACTTGGCCGGGACGAAGATCACCGTGACGTTCGCGCCGGTGGCCTCGATGGCCTCGCCGACGGAGTTGAACACGGGCACCGAGCCCTGCTCGAACTCGACCTGCTGGCCCCCCTTGCCGGGGGTCACGCCGCCGACGATGTTCGTGCCGGAGGTCAGCATCCGGGCAGTGTGCTTGCGGCCCTCGGAGCCGGTCATGCCCTGGACGATGACCCGGGAGTCGTTGTTCAGAAAGATCGCCATGTCAGTTCCGCCCTTCAGCCTGCGGCCAGCTCGGCGGCCCGGCGGGCCGCTCCGTCCATCGTGTCCACCTGTTCCAGCCCGGGGAGGGCGGCGTCGGTGAGGATCTGACGACCCAGCTCGGCGTTGTTGCCGTCCAGCCGGACGACCAGCGGGATGTCCACGTGCTCTCCCTTGGCGCCGAGCAGCTCGAAGGCCTGGACGATGCCGTTGGCCACCGCGTCGCAGGCGGTGATGCCGCCGAACACGTTGACGAACACGCTCTTCACCTGCTCGTCGCTGATGATGATCTCCAGGCCGTTGGCCATCACCTCGGCGCTCGCGCCGCCGCCGATGTCGAGGAAGTTGGCGGGCTTGGGCGAGCCGGCGAACTCCTCCCCCGCGTACGCGACCACATCGAGCGTGCTCATCACCAGACCCGCGCCGTTGCCGATGATCCCGACGCTGCCGTCGAGCTTGACGTAGTTGAGGCCCTTGGCCTTGGCCGCCGCTTCCAGCGGGTCCTCCGCGGACTTGTCGGCCAGCTCGGCGTGGTCGGCGTGCCGGAACTCGGCGTTCTCGTCCAGCGACACCTTGCCGTCCAGGGCGACGATCCGGCCCTCGGCGGTCTTCACCAGCGGGTTGACCTCCACCAGGGTGGCGTCCTCGGCCTCGTAGACCTTGCCCAGCAGCTGCAGCACCCGGGCGATCTCGGTGGCGTCGTCACCCTCGAAGCCGGCCGCGGCGACGATCTCGTCGGCCTTGGCCTGGTCGATGCCGACGTTCGGGTCGACGGGCACCCGGGCCAGCGCCTCCGGGCGCTCGACGGCCAGCTGCTCGATCTCCATGCCGCCCTCTTTGGAGCACATGGCCAGGTAGCCACGGTTGGCCCGGTCGAGCAGCAGGGAGAAGTAGTACTCCTCGGCGATGTTCGCGCCCTCGGCGATCATCACCTTCTGCACGACGTGGCCCTTGATGTCGAGACCAAGGATCTCGCGCGCCTTGTCGGCCGCCTCGTCGGCGGACTTGGCCACCTTGACGCCACCGGCCTTGCCCCGACCGCCGGTCTTGACCTGGGCCTTGACCACCACCACGGGGCTGCCGATCTCCGCCGCCGCGGCCGACGCCTCCTCCGGGGTGACGGCGGTGATGCCGCGCAGGACCGGAACCCCGTGTTTCTCGAAGACGTCTCGCGCCTGGTACTCGTACAGATCCACTCTCTGGCCTCCATGTCCGTGTCCGCCCCTGCGCGACCCGTCCGGGCGCGACGAAAAAGGCGTCATCGCTGGCGTTCGGCCCTGAGCCTAGTGGTTGCGACCGGAGGGGCGTAGCGGGTGTGCGGCGGTCAGGTGCGTGCATCGCCAGGCCGACGAGGGAGGGATGCCGAGTCGCATCGCGACCGAGGAGAACGCAGCAAGGTGCGTGCCTGGGCGTCGCAGACCAGCTGCGGATCGTCGGTCGTGACCACTCAGCCTGCGACCGGAGGGGCGTAGCGGGTGTGCGGGACGGTCACCGGCCTGGGAACCGGGATCGTGGACGGCCTAGCGGCTGGTGCCGGGGACGTTGGTGCGGACCCAGGTCACGATGTCGGCCATCGTCGAGCCCGGGGTGAAGACGTGGGCGACCCCCATCGCGGCGAGCTCGGCCCGATCGGCCTCGGGGATGATGCCGCCGCCGAAGACCACGATGTCGGCGGCGTCCGCGGCCGCCAGCTGCTCGACCACCAGACGGAACAGGGTCAGGTGGGCTCCGGAGAGGACCGAGAGGCCGACGGCGTCGGCGTCCTCGGCCAGGGCGGTGGCCACGATCTGCTCGGGCGTCTGGTGCAGCCCGGTGTAGATGACCTCCATGCCGGCGTCACGCAGGGCGCGGGCGACCACCTTGGCTCCCCGGTCGTGGCCGTCCAGCCCGGGCTTGGCCACCACGATCCGCAGCGGCCGGGAGGCGGTGGTGACGTCCTCCGGTCCGCGGTCCGCCCCGCTGCCGTCAGCGCCTGACGGTTCCGTACCGACATCGGTAGCCACACCTGGAGCATAACGACCCGGATCCTCGAGGGAGAGAGGTAATCTTCCTCCGTGCTCGGGTCCGCCATCGGAGGCATTTCACGCGTGCTGGCGCGCGACGTGCCCCGGGTGGCCACCGGGGTGGCCCGGGAGGCCGGCTGGGTGACGGCGCACCTGATGACGTACCCGCTCGGGTTGCTCACCGAACCCAGCGTCCGGACCGATCGGCACACCCTGGGCGGTCTCAGCCCCCAGCAGCGCGGACTGGTGCACTACGCGGTCGATGCGGCGGCGACGCCGATCCTGCTGGTGCACGGGATCGTGGACAACCACACGATCTTCTCCTCGCTGGAGCGGGCGCTTCGGCGCCGCGGTTTCACCGACCTGTCCTCGTTCGACTACGGCGTGCTGACCAGCGACGTCCGCGCCACCGCCGAGGACCTGGCCACGGCGGTCGAGAAGCTGGTGGCCGAGTCCGGCTACGAGAAGGTGCACGTGATCGGGCACAGTCTCGGTGGTCTGATCACCCGCTACTACGTCCAGCGGATGGGCGGGCACGAGCGGGTGCACACGGTGGTCACCCTGGGGACGCCTCACCAGGGCACGGCACTGGCCCGCGCCGGCTCCGTCCTCCCCCTCATCCGACAGCTCCGTCCCGACTCCGACCTGATCGCCGAGCTGAACGAGCCGGCACCGGACTGCGACACCCGCTTCATCGCCTTCCACAGCGACCTCGACCAGCTCATCCTCCCCGGCCGGAACGCCCGGATCGACCACCCGGACCTGCGGGTCCGCAACGTGCCGGTGCACGGCATCGGGCACATGTCGCTGACCAACGACGGCGGCATCGCCTTCCAGATCGCGGCCGCTCTCGCCCACCTCGACGAGCGGATCGAGCTCGACCCGCACGAGACCACGGTGGCGAGCTCGCTGGTCGAGTGAGCAGGTTCCTCCGGACGTCGTCGAGTCCGGCCGGACGCCTGCGGGGTGCCCCGGTGCCGGGTACTCTGGCACTGCGCGTCGCGCGGTCCTCGGGGGCGGACCCACGGTTTGAGCTTTGGTTATCAGTCCGTTATCTTCGTCACATCCACGAGACCGCGCCCGCAGGCGTCTCGAGGGGATTCGATGAGGGGAGCGAGCCGAGTGGCATCGCAGCAGGCTGAGCGCCGGGGTTGGCTCTCCCACGGTCTGGCCGCCCTCGCCATCTCCGCTCTCGGGCTCGCCGTCGCCGGCTCCGTCTCGCTGACCACCAGCGCCGAGCCGATGTCCGCTCCGGCCCCGGCCGCGACGACCACGCAGAACGCGCCCGGCACGACTCTTCCCGGCGGTGCCATCGGGCCCGCACCGACGTCTCGACCGAGCGAGGCCGCGCCGACGGACCCGAGCCTGGCCGCTTTCACCCGCCCGCTCGCGGTGGCCGACACCACCCGCAGCACCCGGCTGCAGGCCGCGGTGGTCAAAGAGCGCGCCGCGCAGCGGTCGGAGGACCTGGCCAAGGCGGCCGAGGCCGCGACGCAGGCGGCCCGGAACGCCGGCGGGGCGGCCCGGAGCCAGGAGCTGGCCACCACCGAGCGCGCCACCCGTGAGGCGGCGGTCAAGATCGCCCAGGACCGGTTGGCCGAAGCCGTCCGCTCCCGGGTGGCCGCCGAGAGCGAGCGCCAGGGCGTCCAGACCACGGTTCCCGACCAGTCGACCATCCCCGGCGGGACG
Organism: Microlunatus sp.; assembly: GCA_048594465.1. Lineage (GTDB taxonomy): Bacteria > Actinomycetota > Actinomycetes > Propionibacteriales > Propionibacteriaceae > Microlunatus. Next base: position 7,105 of record JBMDXL010000828.1, read on the forward strand.
GACCAGTCCGTCACCGTCGCGCCCGGTGGCGGCAGCGCCTCACCGGTGCCCGGGGCCGTGATCGGCGCCCACTTCGGCCAGTACGGCTCCTGGTCGCGCTATCACACCGGTCTGGACTTCCGGGCCAGCTACGGCACCCCGATCAAGGCGGTTGCCGACGGCGTGGTCGTCTACGCCGGCAACAGCGGCGACTGGGCCGGCAACCACATCGCCATCCGCCACGCGGGCGGACTGACCTCGATGTCGTCGCACATGTCGTCGATGGCGGTGAGCAGCGGTCAGTCGGTCAAGGCCGGTCAGACCATCGGCTACGTGGGCAGCACCGGCCGGTCCTTCGGACCGCACCTGCACTTCGAGCTCTACCCCGCCGGGGTCCGGTACGGCGACGTCTACCGCGCCGTCAACCCGGTCCCGTGGCTGCGCACCATCGGCGTCGACGTCAACTGAGTCCGCCGGCGGTGATCGACCGCCGGCCCCTTCGGCTCCCATCCGGACTAGCAGACCAGCGGGTCACTCGCCCTCGCGTCTCGCCCACCACGCTCGTGCCGATGGCGCCGCAACCGGTTGGCAAATCGTGCTTCCCGGACAAAACACCTGTTCAGAGACGTGGCTCACAGGCCCGTCGAGACCTTCGTCACAAAACCCCGCTCCACCGCGGGACCACCCTGTCAACTGGTACATCTCGACTTGGGACGGTGTTACCAATCCGTTATGGTCGATGAAAGTTCACCGATCCAGTCCTTGCTGGAGACGTTCACTGGCTGAATCCGATGCTGTCGCGACCAGGGATTCCGGCCTCGTGTGAGACCTGACCCTGTCGTCGATCGAGGAGTTCCAGCCGTGCCCCGAACGCAGTCCCAGCGCGCCCTCGCGCGCCGTGCCGCCCCCCAGGAACGCCGGAACCAGCCCGTGCGGATGCGGACCGGCGCCCTCAACGCCGGCCTCGCCACGCTGGCCGTGTCGGTGCTCGGCCTCGGCGTGGCCGTCTCGGCGATGTCGACCAGCTCGGCGCAGGACACCCACATCACCAACGCCTCGTCCTCGGTCGTCACCACCGTGACCCCTGGCGTGAAGCAGCCGTCAGCCTTCCACCGCGACACCGAGACCATCAGCCGCTCGAACTTCCGGGCCGCGCTCTCCACCAGCGCGCAGGCCGACGCCCTTGATCCCGAGACCCTGACCGAGGCCGCCGAGAAGGCCGCCGAGCCGGTCCAGATCGACGACCAGGCCGTGGCCGAGCGTGCCGCGCTGCTGGCCAAGGAGTCCAAGGCCGCCGACAAGCGGGCGACCAAGCTGGAGAAGAAGAAGGAAGCCGCGGAGAAGGCGGCCAAGAAGAAGGCCGCCGCCGCCAAGAAGGCCCTCGGCGTCGCCACCATGCCGGTCAAGTCCTACAGCATCGCCGCCCGCTTCGGCGACGTCGGCGCCTGGGCCCGCTACCACACCGGCTTCGACTTCTCGGCTCCCATCGGCACCCCGATCTACGCCCCGACCGCTGGTGTCGTCGTGCACGCCGGCAGCGGTGGCCAGGCCGGCGGCTGGGCCGGCAACTACGTCGTCATCAAGCACGCCGACGGCACCCAGACCCTGTACGCGCACATGTCCTCGATCTCGGTGCACTCCGGCGAGCGGGTCAGCGGCAGCGACCGCCTCGGCCAGGTCGGCCAGACCGGTCGGGCGTTCGGCCCCCACCTGCACTTCGAGGTCTACCCTCCCGGCACCGAGCCCGGCGACGTCTACAGCGCGGTCGACCCGCAGCACTGGCTGAACAAGCTGGGTCTGCGCCCCTGATCGCTGCGGGGAGTCGCGCCGCCGGGCTCGTCGCCCGGCCGCCGACGCGCGGTTGCGGTCAGAGCTTCTCGATCGGCGCGTGCCGGACCGCCAGCCGCTTCACCCCGTGAGACCCGAAGTCGACATCGGCCCGCGGATCCTCGGCCGTGCCGGACGTGGCGATCACCGATCCGAGTCCGAAGCTGGTGTGCAGCACCTTGTCCCCCGCCGCCAGCGTCGGCACCGCCTTGGGCGCGCGACGACCGGACCCGAACGCGGGTGACCCGCCGTCGGCCCCCCGACCGGGCCGGCGTCGCCAGCTGGTCTGGCTGGTGGCCGAGGTGTTCCGCCAGCTGGTGGCCGCGGAGGCCAACCGGCGCCAGTCCACCAGCCGGTCGGGGATCTCGGCCAGGAACCGGCTGGGTGGGTTGTGCTGGGGCGCACCCCAGGCGGAGCGCACGATGGCCCGGCTCAGGTAGAGCCGCTGGCGGGCCCGGGTGATGCCCACGTACGCCAGCCGCCGCTCCTCCTCCAGCTCGCGCTCGTCCTTGGCCGCGAGCGAGCGCTGGTGCGGGAAGACCGCGTCCTCCAGCCCGGTCAGGAAGACCGTGTCGAACTCCAGCCCCTTGGCCGTGTGCAGCGTCATCAAGGTGACCACCCCGGCCGACTCGCCCTGGTCGGGGATCTGGTCGCTGTCGGCCACCAGGGCCACCCGCTCCAGGAAGGCCCCCAGTGACGGATCGGGCTGCGGGGCGCCGGCGGCCAGGCTGACCCGCTCCTCCTCGCCCTCGGCGGGGTCCCCGGTCCCGGCGACCGCAGGCGTCGCCGGTGTCGGCTCGGCGAGCTCGCCGGTGGTCGGGTCGACCCCGGTGAGCCGGGCCAGCTCGGCCAGCTCGTCGGCGGTCAACCCGGCCAGGTCCTCGGCACTCAGCTCGACGTCACCGGGCCCGACCGGGGTCGCTTCGGCCACGAACTCGCGGGCCACGCCGATGAGCTCCTGCAGGTTCTCCAGCCGGGTCTCGTCCTGCGGGTCCTCGGAGTTCCCCAGCTCGGCCAGGTAGCCGGACTTCTCCAGCACGCTCAGCAGGATCTGGTCGGCCGGCACGTCCGCGGCCACCATCGCCTCGTGCACGTCCATGAAGGCGGCGAACTCGGTCAGCAACCGCGCCGACCGGCTGGCCAGCCCGGAGATCTCGTCCACCCGACGCAGCGCGTCGCCGAAGCTGATCCGCTCCCGCGTCGCCAGCTCGGCCACCGCACCCTCGGCCTTGTCGCCGATCCCCCGCTTGGGCACGTTGAGGATCCGGCGCAGCGACACGTCGTCGGCCCGGTTGGCGATCGCCCG
>JBMDXL010000829.1:0-5087 GCA_048594465.1 Microlunatus sp.
GTCGGCCTCCGACGTGGCCGCCGGGGCCGAGGCGCTGCCGGCCCAGCCAGCCCTGCAGATGGCCATGCTGCTGATCGCCATCGTGCCGATCCTGATCGTCTACCCGTTCCTGCAGCGGCACTTCACGAAGGGCGTCATCACGGGAGCGGTGAAGGGATGAGGCGACGCAGCTTCCTGGGTCTGGCCGGCGGTCTGAGCGCGGCCGCGGTCGGGCTGGCTCCGCTGTCGGGATGCTCGTCCCGGCCGCCGGTGCTGGACGCCGTCGGCCCCCCGGTGCCCGCACCGGCCTACCGGGCGCGCACCGACCTGCCGGAGCCGGTGATCGCCGGCACCGCCGACGGCACCATCCCGAGCACCTACTTCCGCTCTCCCGACAACCCGGTGACCACCGTCGCGGGCACCCCCGGTGACGGCCGACCGGTCTCGATCCTGACCCAGACGTTCTCGCCGATCCCGCCCGCGGTGCAGGACAACCCGGTCTGGTCCAACCTCAACGCGGCGCTGGGCTCGCCGTTGCAGATCCAGATCGTTCCCCAGGCCGACTACAAGATCAAGTTCGCCACCGTGGTCGCCGGGGACACCCTGCCGGACCTGTTCTTCGCCTCGCCCGACTTCCCGCGGATGCCCGAGCTGATGGCCGCCCGGGCGGTCGACCTGTCCGATCACCTGTCGGGTCCGGCCGTGCTGGACTACCCCAACCTCGCCAACCTGCCCACCGCCTGCTGGGACGTGGGCCGCTTCAACGGGCGGCTCTACGGTCTGCCGTCGCCGCGCGGGGCGATGCAGAGCGGGATCCTGCTGCGGCGGGACGACCTGCTGGCGAAGCGCGGCATCACCGGCGAGCTGTCCGACTTCAGCGACCTCGCCGGCATCTGCGCCGAGGTCAACGACCCCCGCGCCGGGGTCTGGGCGCTCGCCGCGGTGCCGCTGCAGTTCATCCGCAACATGTTGTCGATCCCGAACTTCTGGCGCTTCGACGGCACCACCATGCAGAGCTGGTGGACCGCCCCCGAGCAGGAGCAGGCGCTGGAGGCCGGCCGCAAGCTCTTCGCCGACGGTCTGGTCAACCCCGACGCCTTCGCCGCCCCCAACAAGAAGACCTGGTTCTCCACCGGCAAGGCCTACTTCACAGACGACGCGTTCGCCTCCTGGCCGCAGTACTACGCCGGGGTCGAGGACGAGTTCGCGATGAGCGGCTGCACCATCCCGGCCTTCGACGGCGGCGGCACCGCCAAGCTGTGGCTGAGCTTCCCCTCGTACGGCTACGCCGCTGACGGCCAGCACGCCGCCGACCGGGTGGAGACGATGCTCCGGATCGCCGACTACCTCGCCGCCCCGTTCGGCAGTGCTGAGTACCTGACCATCCGCTACGGCCGGGCCGGCGCCGACTACGAGCTGACCGACGGCAACCCGGCGCCGACCGGCAGCACCGGCGCGGCCAGCCAGCTGGGCGTGAAGTACGTGACCGACGCCCCGATCGTGAACTTCGTCCCCGGGCGGCCCGCGGCGGCCCGGCAGCTGGACGGGCTGCTCCGCCGGCTGGTGCCCGATGCGCTGGCCAACGACGCGGTCTACCTCTACTCGAAGACCGTCGCCGACCGGTTCGCCGGCTCGCAGACACGCTTCAGCAGCCTGGAGAACGACATCCTGCAGGGCCGGCGGCCGGTCAGCGACTGGCGGGCCGAGGCTGACTCCTGGCAGGCCCGCTACGGCGCGCAGATGAGTGCCGAGCTGACCGAGGCCTACCACGCCGCGGGTCGCGGCTGAGCCCTCGACCGGACGACCTCAGCCGGGTTTGACCGCCTGCAGCGTGTACGTCAGCGGCATCCGGTCCGGTCGGTCGGGCAGCCGGAACTCCCCGTCGTCGCCGGCCACCATGTCCGGCATCGCCTGCCAGGGCACGCTGCGGTGCTCCTCGAAGCCGGTGATCGTCAGACCGGCGGCCAGCACGGCCGACAGGATCTCGCCGAGGCCGTGGTTCCACTCCGCCGAGCGGGTGTTCGCGAACTCGGTCTCGGTGCTGACGTAGGTCCCCGGCTCGTCCCACAGCGTGGGTTCGGACCGCTCGAAGTAGGGGAAGTCGATGACCAGCGACCCGTCCATCCGGTCCTGGTCGACCGCCCACAGCACCGGATGACCCTCGCGGATGAAGAACCGCCCCCCGGGCTTCAGCAGGGCGGCGATCACCCGCGCCCAGCGGGCCACGTCCGGCAGCCAGCACAGCACCCCGATCCCGGTGTAGACGAGGTCGTACGTCTCAGCACCCAGCACCTCGACCGCGTCGTAGACGTCGGCCACGTGGTAGTCGATCGGTGTCTGCGCGGCAGCGGCCAGGGCCCGCGCCTGCTCGACCGAGGCGGCCGAGAAGTCCAGCCCGGTCATGGTCGCGCCGAGTCGGGCCAGCGACAGGGTGTCGGTGCCGATGTGACACTGCAGGTGGGCGCCGCGCAACCCGGTCAGGTCCCCCAGCCGGGGCCGGTCGAACCGCACCACCTCGGACAGCTGCTCCGGGTCGGCCACCAGACGCTCGACCGCGTAGTCGGGGGAGGCGGCGTGCGCCGGCGCCCGCTCGTCCCACATGGCCCGGTTCAGCGCGAGGTACTCGTCCACGGGCCCGACCCTAGATCCCCGAGTCGGCGAACGGGTCACCCGGTCGTGCTCGAGGAGGAGCGGCATCGTTCGCACGGACGATGTGCGAATGGCCTGCGGGCGGGATCGTGGTGATCACCACCGACTCAGGGAGATCGTCATGGCTCAGCTCAAGCTCGTGCAGAAGCCCGCGCAGGGTGAGTACCTCACCGTCACCAACTGGGCCGATGCCTTGTCCTACTTCGGTTTCTGGATCGGTCCGGGACAGGGGTACCTGCTGCCGTCGGACCATCCGAACGTCACCCGGCTGGACCTGTACGTCCGGCGTGACCAGGCCGACCACCTCACCACCGCCACCGCCCAGGGACGAGCCGACGCCGTGAACTCCGGCTACGACTATCGCGGCACCCTCGGCTGGGTGTCGTCGGTGGACGGCCCTGGTCTGCTGCCCCTCAAGCTCTACTACCACCGGGGGAAGCAGGACAACGCCACGGTCGCCGCCGCCGACAACGAGCGCGTCCTGCAGCAGCAGGGTTACCAGTTCGTGCGGATCGAGGGCTTCGTGTCGAGCCGGCCGCTGACGGTGGAGGCGCAGCTCTCCTCGCAGCCCGGCGGCGGTTTCAGCATCGACACGACTGCCTCCCTGGACCCGAGCGGACGGATGTCGGCGACCACGTACGTCACCAACCACAACTGGTTCTGGGGCTTCCGCGCCGGGTTCTTCGTCCTCTACTCCGACGGCAACGGCGCCACCCTGGGGATGAGCACGCCACCGGACCGCCGCTACGGCGCCTGGGCGACGGCGATGGGCGCTCCGGTCCAGCGCCGGATCGAGTGGACCGACCAGATTGCGCCGGCCACCGCCGAGAAGGTCGTCCGTCTGGTGATCGTCCAGTTCGGGGCCGACAGCCCGGACTCCGTCCTGGACCAGATCGCCGGCTACGCCCAGCAGGCGGTGGCGATCGCCGAGCCGGTGCTCGCCGTCGCCGACAAGCTGATCAAGCTCAAGGCCGCGGTCTCGGCCGCCGGCTGAAGACCCCCTCGCCGCTCTCAGAGCAGCGGCGAGACCAGCCGCGAGGTGCCTTCCTTGAGCGCCCACAGGTAGCGGTTGCCGAAGGCGGTGGTCCGGTCGAACGGGGTGCACAGGGTGAGGTCGTCCAGGTAGATGTCGCGGAGCCGGCCGCCCAGGTCGGCGTCGTAGAAGAAGGCGTTGACCTCGAAATTCAGCCGGAAGCTCCGGTAGTCCATGTTGGCGGTCCCGACGGACCCCATCTCGTGGTCCACCAGCACCGTCTTGGCGTGCAGGAAGCCGTTGCGGTAGATGAAGATCCGCGCCCCGGCCTGGGCCAGCTCGTCGGCGTAGCTGAGTGTCGCGGGGTAGACCAGCATGTGGTCGGGCTTGTCCGGGATCATCAGCCGGACGTCCAACCCGGAGCGCGCGGCGATCTTGAGGGCGTCGAGGACGGCGAAGTCGGGCATGAAGTACGGGGTCTGGATCCACACCGACCGCTGCGCGGAGTCGATCATCTTGATGTAGCCGAACTTGATCCGCTCCCACTCCGAGTCCGGCCCGCTGGCGGCGATCTGGAGCGCGACCTTCCCCGGTGCCTCGGTTGGCTCCACGAAGTAGCCGTCCCGCCAGGTCACGCGGTCGCCGGGCACGGCGGCGGCGTTCCAGTCGGTCAGCAGCCGCTGCTGGATGGAGGCCACGGCGGTCCCGGTGACCCGCAGGTGGGTGTCGCGCCAGTAGCCGAACTTGGGGTCCTCGCCGAGGTACTCGTCGCCGACGTTGAACCCGCCGATGTAGCCGATCGTCCCGTCGATCACCACGAGCTTGCGGTGGGTGCGGTTGTTGACCCGCAGGTTGATCAACGGCACCCGACTCTTGAAGAACACCGCCACCTTGCCGCCGGCCGCCCGCAGCTCGGCCGTGTCGGACCTGGAGATGGTCCGGCCGCCGAGGGCGTCCCAGAACAGCAGCACCTCGACCCCGGCCCGGGCCCGGTCGGTGAGGGCGGCGATGATGCGCTGGCCCAGCTTGTCGCCGCGGAAGATGTAGTAGTAGATGTGCACGTGGTCGGTCGCGGCGTAGATGTCGGCTATCAGCCGATCGAACTTCTCCCGGCCGTCGTGGAAGACCTCGACCGCGTTGTCCTCACTCAGCCGGGCTCCGTCGTCACTCAGCAGCAGCTCGACCACCGGTGAGTTCCGGCGCGCGGCGTCGTTGGTGGGCACCAGGGTGCCGGTGACCAGCGCGCGGCTCTGCTCGTTGGTCAGCTCGGTGTAGTCGATGCCGGAGCCCTCGAGCTTGGCGAAGATCTTCTCCTTGGTCAGCCGCCGTCCGACGAAGACCCAGAGCAGGAAGCCCAGCAGGGGGACGAAGAACATCACCAGGATCCAGGCCCACAACGAGCTCGGCTCCCGACGCTCGCGGAACATGGTGATGATCGCCAGCACGATGTTGACCAGCAGGACCAGCGTGATCACGGTGGTGGCGA
>JBMDXL010000083.1:0-2810 GCA_048594465.1 Microlunatus sp.
CTGGACGAGCAGTCGATCCTCGGCCTGGGACTGGGCGCCGGCCTCGCCGGACTGCTGCCGATCCCGGAGATCCAGTACCTGGCCTACCTGCACAACGCCGAGGACCAGCTCCGCGGGGAGGCGGCCTCGCTGTCGTTCTTATCCTCCGGTCGCTACCGCAACCCGCTGGTCGTACGGATCGCGGGACTGGCGTACCAGAAGGGCTTCGGCGGGCACTTCCACAACGACAACGCCGTCGGCGTGCTCCGCGACGTCCCCGGGCTGGTGGTGGCCTGTCCCAGCCGCGGGGACGACGCCGCCGCCCTGCTGCGGACCTGCGTGGCGGCCGCGGCGACGGACGGCACGGTCTGCGTCGTGCTGGAGCCGATCGCGCTCTACCACACCCGGGATCTCCACGTCCCCGGCGACGACGGCTGGTTGAGCACCGACGACGGCGAGCACGCCCCCATCGGACGGGCCCGCAGCCACGGGCCGCGGGCCGCCGACCTGACCATGATCACCTTCGGCAACGGCGTCCGGATGAGTCTGCGGGTGGCCGAGCGGCTCCGGGCGCAGGGCGTCACGGCGCGGGTCTGCGACCTGCGATGGCTGGCCCCGCTGCCGATCGAGGACGTGCTGGTCGAGGCCCAGCTCACCGGTCGGGTGCTGGTGGTCGACGAGACGCGCCATGATGGTGGGGTCGGCGAGGGTGTCGTCACCGGGCTGGTGGAGCGCGGGTTCCGCGGTCCGGTCCGGCGGGTGTCCAGCCTGAACTCCTTCGTGCCGTTGGGAACCGCGGCTCAGCACGTGCTGCTGGGCGAGGATGACATCGAGAAGGCCGCCCACCTGGTGGCCGGAATGGACCGCAGATGACCGGAACCGCCCCGCTGGACCTGCTCAAGGTCGACCACCTGCTCTCGGCCGACGAGCGCGACATCCAGGCCACCGTCCGGGAGTTCGTCGACCAGCGGGTGAAGCCGTTCGTGGCCGACTGGTACGAGCGCGGCGACACCGACCTCGGCATCGTCAAGGAGGCCGGTTCGCTCGGTCTGCTCGGCATGCACCTGGACGGGTACGGGTGCGCCGGCACCAACGCCGTCTCGTACGGTCTCGCCTGCCTGGAGCTGGAGGCCGGTGACTCCGGGGTCCGCAGCCTGGTCTCGGTGCAGGGATCGCTGGCCATGTTCGCGCTCTGGCGCTGGGGCAGCGAGGAGCAGAAGCAGACCTGGTTGCCGGACCTCGCGGCCGGGGAGAAGATCGGCTGCTTCGGGCTGACCGAGGCCGACTTCGGCTCCAACCCGGCCGGCATGCGCACGGTCGCCCGGCGCGACGGTGACGACTGGGTGCTCAACGGCACCAAGATGTGGATCACCAACGGCTCGGTCGCCGACGTGGCCGTGGTGTGGGCGCGCACCGACGCCACTGAGGGCGCTGAGGGCGGGGAGGTGCGCGGCTTCGTGGTGCCGACCGACACCCCTGGCTTCTCCGCCCCCAAGATCACCAAGAAGCTCTCGCTGCGCGCGTCGATCACCTCCGAGCTGGTCCTGGAGGACGTCCGGCTGCCCGCCGATGCGGTCTTCCCCGACGTCGTCGGACTCAAGGGACCCCTGTCCTGCTTGAACGAAGCCCGGTTCGGCATCGTCTTCGGAGCGCTGGGCGCCGCCCGTGACTGCCTGGAGACAGCCCTGGACTACGCAGCCACCCGGGAGGTGTTCGACCGCCCGCTGGCCTCCTTCCAGCTGACCCAGGCCAAGCTCGCCGATATGGCCCTCGAGCTGCAGAAGGGTTTCCTGCTCGCCCTGCACCTCGGCCGGCTGAAGGATGATCATCAGCTCGACCCCCGCCAGGTCAGCCTCGGCAAGCTGAACAGCGTCCGCGAGTCGCTGGCCATCGCCCGCGAGTGCCGGACGATCCTCGGCGCCAACGGCGTGACCCTGGAGTACCCGGTGCTCCGGCACGCCAACAACCTGGAGTCGGTGCTGACCTACGAGGGGACCTCCGAGGTGCACCAGCTGGTGATCGGTCAGGCCCTGACCGGGGTGGCCGCCTTCAGCTGAGGTCGTCGCGGTGTCAGCGCCGGCCGCTAGCCTTTCGCACAGGTGATCGATTAGGAGCGAGAGGTGAGCCGGGATGCTGGATGAAGCGACGACGGTGGCGCTGGACGAGTCGGCGGCCGATGCCCTGGCCGGGAGGATCTGCGCGGCAGCGTCGGTGGCGGCCCAGTCGGACTGCCGGCTGCTGGAGCTGATCGGTGAGTTCGACGCCGGTGATGCGGTCCGCTGGTGGGACGGCGTGAGCTCCCTGGCGCACTGGCTGTCCTGGGCGTGCTCGATGTCCCCCGGCACCGCCCGCGAGCACGTCCGCGTCGCGCGCGCCCTGCGTCGGATGCCCACCATCGCCACCGCCTTCCGCGCCGGACGTCTGTCCTACTCGAAGGTCCGCGAAGCCACCCGGGTGGTCGGACTGGTCGACGACGCCGAGCTGTGCGAGCTCGCTCTCACCGCCACGGCGGCGCAGCTCGCCACCACCGTCTCCGGCTACCGCACCGCCGCCGGGACCCGGATCCACCAGCAACGTGCGCGCGGTCTGACCTGGACCGAACGGGAGAACGGCACCATCGACCTGCGACTCCGACTGCCGAAAGACGAGGCGGCCGTGCTGCTCGCGGCCATCAGCGCCGCCCAGGACCAGTTCGGCAGCCCACCACCCCGCCCAGCCACGTCCGACTCCGAGTCGGGCGCCGACACGGATTACGATACGGACACCACAGCGGTCTACACCACGGCCGACGCGATCCTCGGCGTCGCCCGCGGCTTCCTGGCGACCTCGCC
>JBMDXL010000830.1:0-2296 GCA_048594465.1 Microlunatus sp.
TGCCGGTGCTAGTCTGAACCCTGTTCGTAGGGAGTCCTTGACTGCTGCACCGGTGGTCAGTTCTCGTGTAGTTCGACGGCCGGCCCTCTTGCCCAGGGGGTCGGCCGAACTGCTTTCTAGCCCGCCAAGCGCGACTCCTCCTCGTGGCGGAACAGAGGCTCTGCCGCCGAGACGTCGGTGTTGCCGCACTTCTCGAGGTAGGCCGGCATGGGGATCGGCGGAAGGCCCTGCTCCTTGCGGAGCTCGTTCCACCCGCGGATGAGCAGGTAGCCACCCAGATCGGTCATCACCGACGACGACTCCGATGCCACCTTGATGAGCTCGGATGCCAGCTGGTTCGGCATCTTGACCTGCAGACGCTCGCGTTCGCCGCCCCCCTTCGGGATGGGGCCCTTGCGGATCGCTCTTGCACCGTTGACGGGTGACAGTGACATAACGACACTCTTGCGTACTCTGAGTATGCGAGAGGGGCGACACGCCCACCCCGCTGACTTTTGATTCGTCGGCGACATCGCGCGTGCTGCGCCGCTCGCTTCGGTTGAACCCCTTCACATCTCTGAAGGCCTGAAAAGGCGCCGGATGTGAGGTCAAAACGCCGAAAATCTTGGACTTTTTTCTGAGGTGCCCGCCGCGGGGTCTGATCCGGGCGGGTTCCTCCGAGCGCCTGGCTTCTGTCCAACGCCGGGCGCCCGGACGATCTCATCCGCGACGGGTCAGCGAACGATGACGGCCTGGAGCTCTCCCACGGGCAGGTCGACAGTTCCCAGCCGAGGGACTTGGATGACGCCGCTGACCCCGTTCACGGTCCAGGTGACGTCCCAGTAGGTCGTGGCAGTGACCTTGTACTTCTTGCTCGGCAGGCTCGGCTTCTCGTACACGTAGCCGCACGTCGGGGACTTCGCCCCGGGCTGCACCCAACTCGCGTAGGGCTTCCCGCCGCCGGCGCAGGTCACCGACTTGCCGTCGCCCATCCGGAACACCGTCTTCGAAAGCTGGGCGTCCAGCGACACCGACAGCCCGGCCACGTTCTGTCCAACCGGCCCGACATGGGTGGGGCCGTCGGCCCACAGCCACAGCGGGTACCCGATCGCGGCCATCTTCCACTCGTTCACGTCCGGATCCGGTCCGATGCCGGGGGCGCTGACCGGTAACTGCAGCCGCGCCACAGCGATCGCGCCCGCCTGCGCCGGCGTGATCGTGGGAGCCGGCGCAGCGCCCGCGGGCCGCGGCTGGCCCAGCAGGACCGCCTCGACACCGGTGAGCGCTCCCCCAGCGCCGGCATTCGGCGCCTTGCACCCGTTGCCGCCGCCCTCGACGCAGCTGGTGTACGCCTTCAGCGAGCTCTCGAACTTGGCCACCGCCCGGTCGACGGCCCGCTGCTGCTTGCGAGCGATCTCGAGCTTCGACGGGCCCGACTTGCCACCCCCACCCGAAGAGACGGCATTACTCCCGCCACCTCCAGAACCACCCCCCTGGGTGCTGCTGCCGCCTCCGGTGCCCTTCTTCTTCGCCTTGACCTGGCAGAGCCCACCTTCGCAGCCGGCCGGTCCAGAGGCGTTGGCCTCTGGTAGAGGTCCGACGCCTAGGAGAAGTGCCGCGCTGACCAGCGCGGCAACGGTGACGGTGACGGGTCGCCGGTTCATAGTGCGCAGTTCCCTTGGGTCTCAAAGCTCTTGACGGCCTTCGACTCAACGTCGGTGATCTTCCAGACGCCGTCTTTCCTGGTGGCGGTCAAGGTCTGGACGTAGCGGTGGTCGCGGTCCTTGAACACCTCTTTGCCCTTCTTGTCGAGCACCTTCACCTTGCTGTCGTCCTCGCAGGCGGTGAGGCCGATGTTGTCGGGGCTCCACCCTCCATCGGCGAAAACAGCGGTGGTGGCGGGGCGGTCCGTCCGCCAGCCTCTCTCTCGATAGGTCTCAAGGGCGAACATCTTCGCCTCCAGATACTTTCCTCCGGTGGTGGCCAGGAGGGTCTTGGTGGGCTTGGTTGCGCCGCCAGCTATGAGAAGACGGTCAGTCTCCTTCCTCGCGGTGAGGTAGGCCTTGACCGCGGCCTCCTTGTCCTCGCGCATCTCGCGTTCCATCGACGTCTCCGGCGGCGTGGGGTTCGCTGTAGCCGACGGAGGCGGCACCGAGGGGGTCGTCTGCGCCGCGAGCCACTGACAGCCCGACAGCGACGTGACCGCGAGCGCGAGACCGGCAGCGAGTGCCGCTACGCGGGTCCTGGTGGTCATGTGCTGCTCCTCTTCGAGTGATGGCCTGGGTGGTTCGTTCCAGGATGCGCCGGTTCTGTCCAG
>JBMDXL010000831.1:0-1897 GCA_048594465.1 Microlunatus sp.
AACCTGGTCAACCGGGCCACCGCCCGGGCCGACGAGCTGACCGCCGACGAGCTCCGGGCGGGCCGCGCTCGGCTGGAGGCCTTCGTGGCCGAGCACCGACCGGTCGTGGTCGCCGTCGCCGGCATCACCGCCTACCGGACCGCGTTCGGCCGTCCCCGCGCCCGCTCCGGCGAGCAGCCCGAACCGCTCAACGGCGCCCGACTGTGGGTGGTGCCCAACCCCAGCGGACTGAACGCGCACGAGACCGTCACCAGCCTGGCGGCCGCGTACGCCGAGCCGGCGCGAGCCGCGGGACTGGCGCTGGCACCGGCCACCTCCCCGCCGACGACCTAGCTGCTGCCACCGCCCCCGTCGCCCCCACCGCCGGAGACCGCGGCGGCCGAGGCCATCGCGGACGTCGCCTCGGCGACCGCGTCCTTGACCGCCTTGGCCGCCCAGTCGCCCTGACTCAGCTGCTTGGCGCGGGCCTTGACCAGCTTCCGGTCCGGGCCGACCACCACCTTGGGCAGGATGCCGGTCGCCTCCACCAGGGCGATCAGGGCCACCGTCCGCTCGGTCGGGGTGAGCCCGTCGACCAGCGCGGCCCACAACCGGGCGCGAACCTCGCGGCCGGGACCCGGGTGCACCGTAGGGTGGGAGCGCAGCCCGAGGACGGCACTGCGCTGCTCGGTGAGCACGCCCTGCTGGACCAGCCGCGCCAGCCGGCGGTCCTTGAGACCCTTGGAGACGGGCTTCCAGGACATCGGACTGACCAGGTTCTTGACTTTCTGACCGTCCTTCTCGCTCAGGGCGACCAGGACCGCGTCCAGATCGGGGTCGTCGGTGGGCCGGGTGCAGATCACCGACACCCGGCCGCGCGCGTACCAGCCCGCCTCGGCGGGGGCGATCGAGATCCGCTCGGTCAGGGCGAGCTCGACCAGCAGGGCGGCCACCAGGGCGGCGTCCAGGTTCAGACCCGGAGCGATGGCCTTGCCCGTGGTCTCGTCGAGGGACAGCAGCAGCAGTTCGTCGGCGATCTCCATGACCTCGACGCTACCGTGGGGGCCATGTCCGTCCCCGTGCCGACCGCGGTCCCCAGCCGTGGCTACCCGATCCACCAACGTCGCCTCGCCAACGGCTTGCGGGTGATCACCAGCCCCGACCACGCGGCGCCCTCGGTGGCGATCAACCTCTGGTACGACGTCGGCTCCCGGCACGAGCAGCCGGGACGCACCGGCTTCGCCCACCTCTTCGAGCACGTCATGTTCCAGGGCTCGGCCGGCGTCGAGTCCGGTCAGCACATCGGTCTGCTCCAGGCCGCCGGCGCGTCGGTGAACGCCACCACCTGGTTCGACCGGACGAACTACTTCGAGACGCTGCCCAGCGGTGGTCTCGACCTGGCCCTGTGGCTGGAGGCCGATCGGCTGGGCAGTCTGCTGGACGCCCTCACGCAGGAGAACCTGGACAACCAGCGGGAGGTGGTCAAGGAGGAGAAGCGGCAGCGCTACGACAACGTCCCGTACGGCGACGCGATCCGCCGGCTGATCGAGCTCACCTTCCCCGCCGACCACCCGTACGGCCACACCGTCATCGGATCCATGGAGGATCTCGACGCGGCCACGGTGGACGACGTGGCGTCGTTCTTCCGCACCTTCTACCTGCCCAACAACGCCGTCCTGTCCATCGTGGGCGACTGCGAGCCGGAGGACGCCTTCGCCAAGGCCGAGACCTACTTCGGTGGGCTGTCGGCCGGACCGACGCCGCCGAGGCCACCGAGCACCCCGCTCCCCCCGCTGGCCGGACTGCCCCGGCAGGAGACGTCGGCCGACGTGCCCGCCGACGCGGCGTACCTGACCTGGCGGCTGCCGGCCGTGGGGACTCCGGAGTTCGACGCCGTCGACCTGGGCATGACGGTGCT
>JBMDXL010000832.1:0-5995 GCA_048594465.1 Microlunatus sp.
GCGTGACCGGCTGCTCGCCAGCCGCAGAGCCGGCGGCACCGGCAGCCGCGTCCGCGGCAGGGTCGGCGGTGGCGGTGACCGACGGCTATGTGAAGGCGGTCCCCAAGGACGGCGGCAGGGCGATGTCGGCGATCTACGGCACCTAGACCAACCCGACCGGCGCCGAGGTCACGGTGGTCAAAGCCTGGAGCGATGCGGCGTCCACGGTCGAGCTGCATGAGATGGTGATGGACGGCGGGGCGATGAAGATGCGGCCCAAGGACGGCGGCTTCGTCATCCCCGCCCGAGGGACCGTCAACCTTGATCCGGGTGGCCTGCACATCATGCTGATCGGGTTGACCCGTGACATCAAGGCCGGCGACACCGTGAACGCCGAGCTGGAGCTGTCGGACGGCACCACGATCCCCGTCACGGCGATCGGTCGGGACATGGCCAACGCCAACGAGTCCTACGACCCGAACGCCGACGGCTGAGTCCGTGGACGATCGCCCCACGACCAGGCCGGCGGGACTGTCTCGTCGGCGACTGTTCGCCACCGGCGGCGCAGCGGCGGCCGTGGCAGCTGGTGCTGCCGTCGCCGGCGGCCTGGTCGGCCGGACCACCGCCCCCACAGCCGCAGACGTCTCGGTGCCGTCGGAGCCGCAGCTCGTGGCGTTCCACGGTGGGCATCAGGCCGGGATCGCGACCCGCCCGCAGACCCACGCGGCGATCGCCGCCTACACCCTGCGCACCGGTACGACCGTGGAGGCGGCCGGAAGGATGATGCGGTTGGTCAGTGACGATGCCCGCCGACTGACCGCAGCCACGCCCGCGTTGAACGACCAGGAACCGGCACTGGCCCGGATCCCGGCCCGGCTCACGATCACCGCCGGGTTCGGCACCGGGCTGTTCACCAAGCTCGGTCTGACCTCAGAGCAGCCCGGCGGTCTGATCGACCTACCAGCGTTCGGTATCGACAGACTGCAACCGGCTTGGTCCAGCGGTGATCTGGTCGTGCAGATCTGCGCCGACGACCCGCTGGTCGTCGCGCACGCCGTGCGGCAACTGACCAAGACCCTGCGCAGCTTCGCGACAGGTCGGTGGGTGCAACGAGGGTTCACCCAGACCACCGCCCAGCTCGACGGAGCCGGCGCCCCCCGGAACCTGATGGGTCAGGTCGACGGGACCGCCAACCCAGGCCCGGACGAACCCGACTTCGACCCGCTGATCTGGTCGGACGGTCCGGGGTGGTTCGCGGGTGGCTCGACGATGGTCGTGCGACGGATCGTGATGCAGCTGGACACCTGGGATGAGCTGGACGTCACCGGCAAAGAGCTCGCCGTCGGACGGCGTCTCGCCACTGGCGCGCCGTTGACCGGCACCGCCGAGACCGACGAACCCGACTTCGCCGCTGTCGACGGAACCGGGTTGCCGGTGATTGCCCCGTTCGCTCACATCGCCAGGGCCCGGCACACCGCCAGCACCGACCGGTTCCTGCGTCGTGCCTACAACTACGATGACGGGCTCGCCGACTCCGGACTGATCTTCGTCGCGTTCCAAGCCGACATCGGCCGGCAGTTCCTGCCTGTGCAGCAACGCCTCGCCGACAACGACCTGCTGAACGAGTGGACCGTCCCGATCGGGTCGGCCACCTTCGCCATCCCACCCGGCTGCGGACCGGACGGCTATCTCGGCGAAGGACTGCTGCCATGACCGCCCACCGACCAGGACGACGGTGGTCTGGGCGGATGATCGTCGGCTGGGCGGTGGTGGTCGTGGTGCTGCTGATGCTCGGCGTCCCCGGCATCGCCTCGGCGCACGGTGGGGTGGTGAAGTCCTCTGACCCCGCCGACGGGGATCGGGTGGCTGCCCTGTCCACGCTCGAGCTGCGGTTCTCCACCCCGGTGCTCGCCCGGTACAGCCAGTTCGCCCTCACCGACACCGCAGGCACCCCCACCGCGGTCACCCCGGAGTTCAGCCCCGACGACCGGGCCGTGACCCTGACCCCGGGCGCCGCCCTGGGGGCCGGCGGCTACCGGCTTGCGTACCGGATCGTGGCCGACGACGGTCATCCGTCGACCGGCAGCATCGGCTTCACCGTCGGCGACACCGCCGCCGTCCCCCCACCGAAACCATCCGCGGCACCGCCCTCCCGGCCCGGTCTGCTCAGCCGCGACCGGTTCGCCACCGACCGGGCCCTGCCCTGGGTGCTCGCCGGCACCGCCGTCGTGATCCTCCTCGGCTTCGCCTATCTCCTCACCCGCCGCCGCGACAGCTGACACAGAGACGACGCTCGACGGCAGATCCCGCTCGTCAGTCTCGACACCCTGCGGCATCTCGGATGCGAGAGCGCCGGCAGGACTGTCGACGCGGCAATCCGCCAAAAATCCATATCTGGGTAGTTACATCTGTGTCGTTTCCATATATGGTGGTCGTCGTAGCTGGTTCGGCCCCACCTCCAGTGGGGTCGTCGCAAGAGGGAACCCGGTGGGAATCCGGGACTGCCCCGCAGCGGTGAGTGGGAACGAACGCCGTCCAACGCACTGGGAGTGATCCTGGGAAGCGACGGCCACTAGGTCCGGTCCTCCGTCCGAGGATCTTGCCCACGAGTCCGAAGACCTGCCAGCTATCACCCTGCGTCGCGGGGTGTCTGGTCCGCAGCCTCGTGGGAGGGCTGAGCCGCCGTCGCGATCGGTGCGATCGCTCGACGCCTCCCTCCACCTTGCTCCTGCGGGCTGTCTCCGTCTCGATGCGAGGAAGAACAAGATGACCGGATCCAGTGCCGTCGCGGCGTTCCGTGTGACCAAGCGCGACGGGAGCCTCGAGCCGTACGACGGCTACGAGATCGCCCGCTCGATCGAGGCCGCCGCCCGCGGCCTGGACGATGCGATCACCCGGACCACGCAGATCTGCACCGAGCTCGAGATCGTGCTGTTCGACACGATCACCACCGAGCAGCTGGACGAGACCGTCATCCAGGTCGCGCTGCAGAACGTCAAGGACGATCCGGCGTTCGACACGATCGCGGCGCGACTGCTGGCCAAGACGCTGTACAAGAAGGTGTTCGGGTCCACCCACGACCTGTTCGGCGAGGCCGAGCTGGGCGCCATCCGCGCCCTGCATCGTGAGTTCTTCCCCGGTTACGTCCAGCAGTCGGTCGGCCGTGGCCTGCTCGACCGCCGGATGGGTGAGCTGTTCGACCTCGACCGGCTGGCCGAGGCGCTGGACCCGGCCCGCGACGACCTGCTCCGCTACGTCGGTCTGCAGACCATGCGGACCCGCTACATGATCACCGACCACGACCGGCATCCCCTCGAGGTGCCGCAGTTCTTCTGGATGCGGGTCTGCATGGGGCTGTCGCTGAACGAACCGGATCCGACCGAGGCCGCTCTGGGGTTCTACGAGAAGATGTCGCGGCTGGACTACCTGGCGGCCGGCTCGACCCTGGTCAACGCCGGCACCAGCTACGCCCAGCTCTCCAACTGCTTCGTGATGCAGATGGAGGACGACATCGAGCACATCGCCAAGTCCGTCCGCGACGTCATGTGGCTGACCAAGGGCACCGGCGGCATCGGCTTGTCGGTGACCCAGCTGCGCAGCGAGGGATCACCGATCCGGTCCAACAACACCACCTCGACCGGCCCCATCCCGTTCATGCACACCATCGACTCCACCCTGCGAGCGGTGTCGCGGGGCGGGAAGAAGTTCGGCGCCCTGTGCTTCTACATGGAGAACTGGCACCTCGACTTCGCCCAGTTCCTCGACCTGCGGCAGAACTCGGGTGACCCGTATCGGCGGACCCGCACCGCCAACACGGCTGTCTGGATCTCGGACGAGTTCATGCACCGCGTCGCCGACGACGCCGACTGGTACCTGTTCGACCCGCTGGAGACCCCCGACCTGCCCGAGCTCTACGGTGCGGAGTTCTCGAAGCGCTACGCCGACTACGTCGCCATGGCTGAGTCCGGGCAGCTCCGTCGGTTCACCAAGATCTCCGCGAGGGAACAGTTCCAGGCCATCCTGATCGCCCTGCAGACCACCTCGCACCCGTGGTTGACCTGGAAGGACACGATCAACACCCGGGCGCTGAACGACAACACCGGCACCATCCACCTGTCCAACCTGTGCACCGAGGTGTGCCTGCCGCAGGACCGCGACAACGTCGCCGTCTGCAACCTGGCCTCCATCAACCTGTCCACCCACCTGATCGACCCACCGAAGGGCAGCTGGCGGCAGGCCGAGATCGACTGGGACAAGCTCCGGCAGTCGGCCCGTTCCGCAGTCCGTCAGCTCGACAACCTGATCGACATCACCATCTCCTCGGTGCCGGAGTCGGAGCACTCCAACCGGGAGAACCGCGCCGTCGGGCTCGGCGTGATGGGTTTCACCGACATCGTCGAACGTCTCGGTCTGTCGTACGAGAGCGAGCCGTCGTACGCGCTGATCGACGAGCTCATGGAGTTCATCAGCTTCCACGCGATCGACGAGTCCGCCGACCTGGCCCGTGAGCGCGGCGCCTACCCGAACTTCCCCGGCTCCGGCTGGTCCCGGGGCCTGGTGCCGATCGACACCCTCGACCGCCTCGCAGCCGACCGCGGGCTCGAGGTCAGCGTGGACCGGACCACTCGGTTGGACTGGGAAGCCCTGCGGACCAAGGTCGCCGGCGGCATGCGCAACGCCACCCTGATGGCGATCGCCCCGACCGCCTCCATCGGCCTGGTCGCCGGCACCACCCCCGGCCTGGACCCGCAGTTCAGCCAGATCTTCAGTCGCGCCACCTCTGCCGGCAAGTTCCTGGAGGTCAACCGCAACCTCGTCGCTGACCTGAAGTCCCGTGGCCTGTGGGAACGGGTCCGCGACGATCTCCTCCGCCACCAGGGCGACCTGTCGAAGATCGACGCCGTGCCGGCCGACCTCCAGGCGATCTACCAGACCTCGTTCCAGCTGTCGCCGTACGCGTTCCTGCACGTCGCCGCCCGCGCGCAGAAGTGGATCGACCAGGCCATCAGCCGCAACATCTACCTGGCCAACCGCGACATCGCCGGCATGGTCGACCTCTACACCGCGGCGTGGAAGATGGGCGTCAAGACCACCTACTACCTGCACATGATGCCGCGCCACACCGCCGAGCAGTCCACCGTCAAGGTCAACAAGGCCGAACAGCTCCGACCGACCGAAACCAGGTCCGAGGGCGGCACCGAGCACACCCCGGCCCCGACCAAGCGCGGGTTCGGAGGGTTCGGACGCAGAGCCCCGGCCGCCTCCGCGGCTGACCCGACCCTCACGCCCACGGTCCAGCTGACCGCGGTCGACGCCGGGGCAGCGGCTCCGGATCTTCTGCCGCTCGCTGACGCCGAGCTGGTCGACGGGGCCTTCTGCCCGATCGACCCCCAGGAACGGCTGCAGTGCGAGTCCTGCCAGTGACTGCCGATCTCCCTACCGACCCTCACCGAGCAAGGAACACCAGATGACCGTCGACACCACCACCCACCCGCGCATCCTCGGCACCGGCATCCAGGAAGGCCTGCTGCTCAAGCCCGTCACCTACCCCTGGGCGTACGAGCTCTACAACCAGGCCGTGGCCAACACCTGGTTCCCTCACGAGGTCCAGCTCGGCGAGGACCTGGCCGACTTCGCCCGGATGAGCGCCGAAGAGCGCCACGCCCTCACCCACCTGATGAGCTACTTCAACCCCAACGAGCTGCTGGTCAACAAGGCACTCGCGTTCGGCGTCTATCCCTACGTCAACGCCGCCGAGTGCCACCTCTACCTGGCCAAGCAGATGTGGGAGGAGGCCAACCACTGCATGGCCTTCGAGTACGTGCTCGAGACCTTCCCGATCGACCGGGCCGCCGCCTACGAGTCTCACGTCACCGTGCCGTCGATGGCGGCCAAGGAGGAGTTCGAGGTGCGCTACATCCGGCGCATGACCGAGCAGACGCTCGACATCTCGACCACCGCCGGCAAGCAGGACTTCGTGCGCAACCTGGTGGCCTACAACGTCATCCTCGAGGGG
>JBMDXL010000833.1:0-1995 GCA_048594465.1 Microlunatus sp.
TGCGGATCGAGCGGCTCCGTGGAACCCGAGCGACTTCGACGTTCTACGGGCGCGAAGCGTCCTCAGGTTCATCACAGCGAGGTGCTGGATCCTGGTGACCCTGGTCAGGTGCGTGGAGGGAGTGGTCCCCGACGACGGGGACAGGGCCATCCACCGGAGGGACAGCCTCCACCGGGGGGACAGGCCTCCACCGGGGGGACAGGGAGGACGCCGATGATCGAGCACGACCGACCGCAGACGGCGGCTGACCGCAGCCCCCGCCACGTCGACGTCTTCCCGGCCGACTCGGCGTCGCAGGTCA
Source organism: Microlunatus sp. (assembly GCA_048594465.1). Classification (GTDB taxonomy): domain Bacteria; phylum Actinomycetota; class Actinomycetes; order Propionibacteriales; family Propionibacteriaceae; genus Microlunatus. Next base: position 302 of record JBMDXL010000833.1, read on the forward strand.
TCCCGGACACGACCCTGCGCCGGATCCGGCTACCGCGCCACGAGCTCCGGGCGCAGTGGCAGGCGGTCGTGGAGGCCGATCCCCACTCCCTCCCCGAACACACCCCGGAGTGGCTGGACGCGATCTGCGCGAGCGGCGGGTACGAGGACGCCACCCGGCTCTACGCCGGCGCCGACGGGCGTTGCTTCGTCGTCCCCCTGGTCCGCCGGACCGGTCCGGCCGGCTGGGGCGGCGGGCTGCTGTCGCCACCCCCCGCCTGGGGCATGGGTGGGGTGGTCGGTCGCGACCTGGACGAGCACGCGCTGCGCCGGATCCTCGCCGATCTGGTCGGACTGCGTGCCCAACGTCTCTGGTTCCGACCCGATCCGACCACGGCCGCGCTCTGGGACGCAGCCACCGACGGTGCGTCGTTGCCCATCGCCCGACACGCCCACGTCGTCGACCTCGAGGGCGGGGTGGACGCGGTCTGGTCGCGCGTGCACCGGGGCGCGCGCAAGTACGTCCGCCGTGCCGAGCGGGCCGGGGTGCGGATCGAGGTCGACCGGGCCGGCGACCTGCTGGACACCTACTACGACCTCTACCTGACCTCGGTGGACCGATGGGCCGCCCGACAGAACGAACCACTGCGCCTGGCCCGCTGGCGGGCCCGGCGACGGGACCCGCTCGAGAAGCTCAGGCTGATGGCCCACCACCTCGGCCCGGCGTTCGTGCTCACCATGGCCTACGTCGACGACCGGCCCGCGTACGGCTCGATCATGCTGCTGGGGCAGACCGCCCACGTGACCCGCAGCGCCATGGACATCGAGCGGGTCGGCGACACCAAGGCCGGCTCGCTGGTCCAGTGGAGCATGCTGCAGCTGGCCTGCGCCCACGGCTGCCGGACCTACCACCTGGGTGAGTCCGGCCGGTCCCGTTCCCTCGCCCAGTTCAAGGAGAGCTTCGGGGCGACCGGGATCGACTACGCCGAGCACCGCTACGAGCGGCTCCCCTTCACCCGGGCCGACCAGACGCTGCGCTCGGTGGTCAAGAAGGTGCTGCGGTTCCGTGACGTCTGAGCCGACCGCCCGCTGCGCCCGCAGCCTGACCCGACTCGTGGTCGTGGTTCTGGCGGTGGTGGTCGTCACCGTGAGTGGCTGTGCGGCGTCGCCGGTCTCCCCCGCGGGCTCCGGCCCGACCTCGACCAGCCCGACCTCGACCAGCCCGGCCCCGTCCGCCGGTGACACGACCACCCCGGCCCCGACCACGTCGCCGGCCCCCTCCCGGCAGCCGGTGGACAAGATCCTGGTGATCATGGAGGAGAACCGCAGCGTGGCGGACGTCACCGCCCACCTCCCCTACCTCACCGCCCAGGGCCACCACTACGGCTCCGCGACCGACTACCACGCCATCCGCCATCCGTCGCTGCCGAACTACCTCTCCATCGCCGGTGGCTCCACCTTCGGGGTGACCGACGACGAGGACCCCAGCGTCCACCGGATCGCGGGGCGGTCGGTGTTCGGGACGGTGCTGGCCGCCGGGCACACCGCCAAGACGTACGCCGACGGCATGCGCACGCCCTGCGCGCGCCGCAACCAGGGGAACTACGCCGTCCGGCACAACCCCTGGGCCTACTTCGCCGACCCGGCCGAGCGCGCGGCCTGCCGGCAGCTGGACGTCCCGGCGGGCACCCCGGCGCACGGTGACCTGACCGACGA
>JBMDXL010000834.1:0-2608 GCA_048594465.1 Microlunatus sp.
AACGTCTACGACGCCGGGGACGTGGAGATGTACTCCGGCAACATCGAGGTGGCACTGCCCGCCCTGGAGGCCGCGGTGCAGAAGGTGGTGGCGGCCGGCGCCATCCCGATCTCACTGGGCGGTGACCACTCGATCGCGTACCCCGACGCCAAGGGGTGCGCCAACGTGCTGGGCCAGGGCCGGGTCTCGATGATCCACTTCGACGCCCACGCCGACACCGGCGACATCGAGTTCGGCTCGCTGTGGGGGCACGGTCAGCCGATGCGCCGGCTGATCGAGTCCGGTGCGCTGCGCGGCGACCGCTTCCTGCAGATCGGGCTGCGGGGCTACTGGCCGCCGCCGGAGACCCTGGACTGGATGGCAGCGAAGCGGATGCGTTCGTACGAGATGACCGAGATCGACCACCGAGGTCTCACCGACTGCCTGACCGAGGCCTTCGCCATCGCCACCGACGAGTGCGAAGGAGTCTTCCTGTCCGTCGACATCGACGTGGTCGATCCCGGTTCCGCCCCGGGCACCGGGACGCCCGAGCCGGGTGGGCTGTCCTCCCGCCAGCTGCTCGACGCGGTCCGCCGGATCTGCCTGGAGCTGCCGGTCGTGGGCATGGACGTGGTCGAGGTCTCCCCGCCGTACGACCACGCCGACATCACCGCCGCGCTGGCCAACCGGGTCGTGCTGGAGGCGTTGTCGGCCATCGCCCGCAAGCGGCGGGACGAGCGCGACGGCACCCACTGGGACCCGGCTCTGCCGCTGCTCAGTGAACGGAACGCCCCGATCCCGCAGGGCGAGATCCACGGTCACCACCACCACCCGTAGTCCCCTCCTGACCCCTGAACCCCGACCAGGAAGTGAACCCATGACCACCGACCCCGAGATCGAGGCCGTGACCGCCGAGGTGCCCCTCAGCAACGACGCCGCGTACGGGCCCGGCGACAGCCCGCAACGGCGACCGCTGCGCAACATCTCGGAGGTGCGGCACTACTTCCGCACCAACGAGGTGCCGATCTACTTCGTCGGCGCGACGCCGTTCAACCTGCTCGGGCTCGACCGGTGGGTGCGCAACTTCACCTACATCGCCTACTACGACGGGTGGGACGGTGCGCACCCGCGGGTGTTCACCCCGAAGCGCAAGCCCTACATCGAGTTCGAGTCGGGTGAGGAGATCAACAACTGGCTGCTCTCCAACGCCGAGGTGCTGGCGTTCATCGCCAGCCGCCGACCGCCGGGGGTCAGGCCCAAGATCGTGATGGTGTTCTTCGACGCCGAGACCGAGCGGATCTGCGCCGAGCTCGGCTACGACCTCATCCTGCCCTCGGCGGCGCTGCGCGAGCACCTGGACTCCAAGCTGGTCACCACCCGGCTCGGCAACGACGTCGGCGCACCGAGCGTGCCCAACATCCTCACCACGGTGACCGACTACGACGATCTGGTGCGGCAGTCCACCGAGGCCGGACTGGGCAGCGACCTGGTCGTGCAGTCCGCGTACGGGGACTCGGGCAAGACCACCTTCTTCATCGACGACGAGGCGGGCTGGAAGAAGAACGCCGACGACATCGTCGGTCAGGAGGTCAAGGTGATGAAGCGGATCAACAACCGCCCCATCGCCGTCGAGGCGGTGCTGACCCGGAACGGCACCATCGTCGGCCCGTTCATGACCGAGCTGACCGGGCACCCGGAGCTGACGCCCTACCGCGGCGGCTGGTGCGGCAACGAGATGTTCCCCGACGTCCTGGACGACGACCTGCGGCGTCGGGCCGCCGACCTGGTCCGGCGGCTCGGCGACCGCCTCGGGCAGGAGGGCTACCGCGGCTTCTTCGAGGTCGACGTCCTCGTCGACGTGGACGACAACGAGTGCTACCTGGGCGAGCTGAACCCCCGGATCAGCGGTGCCTCGGCGATCACCAACGTGACCGCCGGTGCGTACGCCGACGTCCCGTTGTTCGCCTTCCACCTGCTGGAGTTCTCCGACATCGAGTTCGACCTCGACATCGACGAGATCAACGAGCGTTGGCGGGAGCTGGCCGCGGTCGACCTGTGGAGCCACATGATCGTCAAGGAGACCTCGCCGGTCGTCGAGCTGCTGACCGAGTCCGCGCCGACCGGGCAGTACACGGTGGACCGCTCGGGGTCGCTGGTGTTCAAGCGGGCCGCGCTCGACTGGCACCAGCTGCAGAACGAGGACGAGGCGTTCTTCCTGCGGATCTACGGCGCCGGCGACTACCGGTGGAAGGGCGCCGATCTCGGCGTCATCGTGACCAAGGGCAGGATGCAGCACGCGATCGGCAGCGGTCCCTACTCGTTGACGATCCGGGCCAAGCACCTGATCAGCGCGATCCGCGACCAGTTCGCCGGGATCCCGCTGCGGGACGTGAAGCCGCCGACCCCGACGGCGAACAGCACGGTCAAGTAGGCCGCGCGGTGGCGCTGGAGATGGCCGCGTCACGGACCGTGCCGGGCGACACGGCCCAGACGTTCGCCCGGGTGCTGCCGCTGCCCCTGCCGGTGATCTTCACCCGCTGGCACGGGCCTCTGCCGCCGATCCGGTCCACCGACGGGCCGGAGCCGTGGCAGACCGCCGGTCAGCAGCGCCGGGTGGATCTGGTCGGAC
>JBMDXL010000835.1:0-3985 GCA_048594465.1 Microlunatus sp.
CCAGCAGGTCGAAGTTGAAGGCCTGACCCAGCTCGGTCGGTCGGGCGTAGAGCGCCCGCCGGGACGACGGAGCACACGCCTCGGCCACCGCGGTGCGAGGCGGGTCGTAGGAGTCGAAGACCTGTCGCCACTCGGCGTAGATCTCGTGCACCTCGTCGCGGTCGTAGAGCGGGTCGGTGCCGTCGGTCGGCATCGACGGGTGGTCCTCCAGGGTCGGCTTGCTGCGCAGCGGCTCGGAGAGGTCCTTGGCCAGGGCGTGGGCCACGTCCACCCGGAAGCCGTCGACCCCGCGGTCGGCCCAGAACCGCAGCGTGACCAGGAAGTCGTCGCGGACCTCACGGTTGTCCCAGTTGAGGTCGGGCTGCTCGGGGGCGAACAGGTGGCAGTACCACTGGCCGTCGGGGACCCGGGTCCAGGCCGAGCCACCGAAGTGCGAGATCCAGTCCGACGGCGGTCGGGAGCCGTCCGGGCCCTTGCCGTCGCGGAAGATGTAGCGCTCGCGGGCCGGGGACCCGGGCGGCGAGGCCAGCGCCTTGAGGAACCACGGGTGCAGGTCGGAGGTGTGGTTGGGCACGATGTCGACGATCACCTTGATACCGGCGCCGTGGGCGACCGCGACCAGGTCGTCGAAGTCGTCCAGGTCGCCCAGCTGCGGGTGCACGTCGCGGTAGTCGGCGACGTCGTAGCCGCCGTCGGCCAGGGCCGACGGGTAGAACGGGCTGAGCCCGATCGCATCCACGCCGAGACCGGCGAGGTAAGGAATGCGCGAGGTCAGACCGGGGATGTCGCCCAGCCCGTCACCGTCGCTGTCGGCGAAGCTGCGCGGGTAGACCTGGTAGACGACGGCCTGGCGCCACCAGGTGGCGTCGGTCCGGGAGTCGGCGGACAGGACGGTGAGGTCGGTCATGGGAGGGCCTTCGCCAGTCAGGGGTGGGCGGCACGACTGTGCCAGCGCTTGCACAGAAGGGTACGCAGTCAGCCACCCCTGCCGACAGGGTTGAGCGACCTCCAGCGCTGTGCTTCCTCTCACACCCAGGCAGGTTTCTGCAATCGCTTGCAATTGCGGTCCGACACCGGCACCATGGGCGCCGTGACCACCGCAGCCTCGCCCGCCACCATGGACGACGTGGCAGCCCTGGCCGGGGTCTCCACCTCGACGGTGTCCCGGGCCCTGCGGGACTCCGCCCTGATCTCGCCCAGCACCCGTGAGCGGGTGCGCCAGGCCGCGGCCCAGCTCGACTTCGCCCTGTCCCGGGCCGCCTCCGCGCTGGCCACCGGACGGCTCGGCCGGATCGGTCTGCTGGTGAGCGGGCCGCTGAGCACCTGGTTCAACTCCTCGGTGCTGGACGCCGCGTACGCCGCCCTGCGCGAGGCCGGTCAGGAGCTGGTCATCTACAGCACCAAGGACGACGCCGACCGGGCCGACTTCTTCGCCACCCTGCCCGCCCAGCGCAACGTCGACGCGCTGATCGTCGCCTCGTTCCGACTGCGACCGGAGGAGTACGCCCGGCTGGCCGAGCTGTCGGTGCCGGTGGTCTACCTCAACCAGCAGGTGGAGAACAGCGCCAGCGTCTTCATCGACGACGTCGAGGCGGCTGCCCTGGGGACCCGCCACCTGATCAACCTCGGTCACCGGCGGATCGCCTACGTCGCCACGCGTGACCCCGAAGGCTTCACCTTCAGCGCCTCGCTCCGCCGTGACGGTGTCGAGCAGGCAGCGCAGCAGCACAACCAGACCCACCCCGAGGACCCGGTGAGCACCTCGGCGGTCACGGTGGACGCCACCGGCGGCGGGGTGGAGGTCGGGCAGCTCGCGGTCAGTCTGCTGCTGAGCGGCGACACCCTGCCCACCGCGGTGGTCACCGAGAGCGACGAGGTCGCGATGAGTCTGATCCCGGCCCTGCAGCGCTCCGGGCTCCGGGTCCCGACCGACGTCTCCGTGCTCGGCTTCGACGACAACGTGCTGGCGCCGCTGTTCGACCTGACCACCATCGCCCAGCCCGTGGCCGATCTCGGGCGCGCCGCAGCCCGCGCCGCACTGACGTTGAGCCAGGACGGACCGGGCGCTCTCGAGCAGCCGCACCAGCGGCTGCCGACCCGGCTGGTGCTGCGCGGCTCGACCGTGGTGCCGCGGTCCACCCCATGACCCGGGTCGCGACCCCGACGGCCTGTCTACGTTGACGCGGGTGACCGGTCGGAGCGAGGCGGACGCCCGCGCCGTCGCAGGGGCCAAGCGGGTGCTCCGCGACGCCGTACGGCAGCGGCGGGCCTCCCGGGCTCCCGAGCGCCGGGCCCGGGACGACGAGCAGCGGTTCGCTCTGCTGACCTCGACGCTGACCGAGCGACCCGTACGCCGGCTGGCCGCCTATCTCTCCGCCGGCACGGAGCCGGACGCGCTGCGCCTGGTCGCCTGGGCGGCGGCGCACGGCCTCGAGGTGCTGCTGCCGGTCCTCAGCGACGGGGCGGGCGCCTGGCTGCCCGGACCGGCCTGGGCCGCGTACGACGGCCCGGACACGCTCCGGGAGGGGCGGGCCGGGATCCTGGAACCGACCGGGCCGCGGCTCGGGTCCGAGGCGCTGGCCACGGTCGACCTGCTGGTGGTGCCCGGGCTGGCGGCCGACGCCGACGGACACCGGCTGGGCCGGGGCGGCGGCTGGTACGACCGGGCCCGCGCCGCCATCCCCCAGCGGGAGACGTGGCTGCTGCTGAACGACGACGAGGTGCTGGCGGTGGTCCCCGCGGACACCTGGGACCTGCCGGTGCACGCGTTGGTCACCCCCACCCGCGTGGTCACCACCCGAACCCCGCTGACGCGCTCCTCCGGTCTCTGACGCGGCCGTTGCTGCGCGTGCGTGGAGACACCGCAGCGTGCGTCAGCGGGCGGGACGGGTCGGTGGGGTGCCCGGCTCGGCCACGCCGTAGCGGCGCTCGGGCCGACCGACCGTCCCGTAGCGCAGGCTGACCACCACGGTCCCCTGGCCGGCGAAGTACTCCAGGTAGCGGCGGGCGCTGACCCGGGAGATGCCGACCGTGTCGGCGCACTCCTGCGCCGACAGCTCACCCTCGGTCGCCTGCAGCGCCCGCAGGATCAGCTCCGCCGTCTCCGGGCTCAGACCCTTGGGCAGGGTCTCGGCCCGCGTGCCTTCCGGGCGGCCCCAGAGCTGGTCCACGGCGGCCTGGTCGGTCAGCGTCGCGGGGTGCCGAGCGGTGCGGTGGGCCCGGTAGTGGGTGAGCCGCTGCACCAGGTCGTCGGCGGTGAAGGGCTTCAGCAGGTAGTTGACCACGCCGAGCTTGACCGCCCGCTCCACGGTCTCGGACTCGTTGGCGGCGCTGATCACGATGGCGTCCCCCTCGACCCCGGCCACCCGCATCCGGTTGAGGACGTCGAGACCGAAGACGTCGGGCAGGTAGAGATCGAGCAGGATCAGGTCGGGTACCAACGCCACGGCCAGGCGGATCGCCTCCTGGCCCGTGTGGGCGACACCGATGGTGCGGAAGCCCTCCACCCGGTCCACGAACGCACTGTGGATCCGGGCGACCCGGAAGTCGTCGTCGACGACCAGGACGGTGATCATGATCTTCCTCTCTCCGGTGCCGGCTGCACCGTCATCCACGCGGCGAACTCGGCTCCTGCCGCTGAGTCACGGACCTCGACGTCACCCCCGCGGGTGCGGCAGATCCGCCGGATCAGGGCCAGCCCGATCCCCCGCTCGCCGTCCCGGGCGGCCTTGGTGGTGAAGCCGTGCTCGAACACCTCCGTGGCGATGGTGGTGGCCACCCCCGGACCGGAGTCGCGGACCACGACCTCGACCACGTCGTCGGTCTGCCGCACGTCGACCTCCACCCAGCCGATCGGACCGTCCGGCGGGGCGTCGGCGGTCGGGGCGGCGGTGACCGCGTCCACCCCGTTCTGCACCAGGTTGCCCACCACCGTGGCCACGTCGAAGGACGAGCGCGGCTCCAGCGCCTCCAGGGCCGTGCCCGG
>JBMDXL010000836.1:0-2263 GCA_048594465.1 Microlunatus sp.
TCAAGGCAACGGGGCTGGCCTGTCGGCGTGCGGTCGTCTCCGGCTGCCCCTGGGCTCCGCCGGCCCGTCGTCACCCCTGGCCCACCCGCGAGTGGTGAACCCAGCCCGAGGGCCGTCACCCCTGACCCACCCGGTGGCCCGTCACCCCCAGCCCCACCCGAGGGCCGTCACCCCAGCCCGACCACAAGATCGAACTTTCCGTCACTCGACGGAGTGTGCGACAGCCTGGCATGTCCGATGCCGCGTTTGCCGTCGAATGACGGAATGTTCCAGCCACACGGGAGCGCCCCAGCAGCCAACCCGAGACCCCTCTTTTGGGTCATTCAAAACAGTGCTAGGTTCGTACCGATGACCGCCAGCGACGTAGAAGCCGCCACCGACGACGCGATCCGCGCCGTCGGGTTGCGCGTGACCGAGTCCCGGCGCGCGGTGCTGGACGCCTTGCGGGCGCGGCCGCACAGCAAGGCCGACGATCTGCTCGAGCGGGTGCTGCGTACGGTGCCCGGCACCAGCCTGCAGTCGGTCTACAACGCGCTGAGCGACTTCACCGAGGCCGGTCTGGTCCGTCGGATCGAGCCGGCCGGCCACCCCGGGCTGTTCGAGCTGCGGGTCAGCGACAACCACCACCACCTGATCTGCACCGACTGCGGCGCGATCTCCGACGTCGACTGCGTCGTCGGACAGGCTCCGTGCCTGACCCCGGACGACGACCACGGTTTCGTGGTCCGCGTCGCCGAGGTCACCTTCTGGGGCACCTGCCCCGCCTGCGCCACCCGCCCCTGATCGAGTTACGACCGAACCACCCACAGTGAGGACACCATGACAGACAGCCAGAAGGTCAGCGACTCCACCGGGCCCGAGAGCGATCGCCCGGTCGTCTCCGAGGTGGAGACCGAGTCCACGAACACCACCGGTCAGGGCACCGAGGCGGCTGGCTCCTGCCCGGTCATCCACGGCGACCAGCGGCAGCCGCACCCGACCAGCGGCACCGCGAACGAGAAGTGGTGGCCCAACCGGCTGAACCTCAAGATCCTGGCCAAGAACCCGGCCGTGGCGAACCCGCTGGGGGAGGACTTCGACTACGCGGAGGCGTTCCAGAGCCTCGACCTGGCTGCGGTCAAGAGCGACATCGCTGAGCTGCTCACCAGCTCCCAGGACTGGTGGCCGGCCGACTTCGGACACTACGGCCCGCTGATGATCCGGATGGCCTGGCACTCCGCGGGCACCTACCGGGTCTTCGACGGCCGCGGTGGTGCGGGCGCCGGTCAGCAGCGGTTCGCCCCCCTGAACAGCTGGCCCGACAACGTGAGCCTGGACAAGGCCCGCCGGCTGCTCTGGCCGGTCAAGAAGAAGTACGGCCGCAACCTCTCCTGGGCCGATCTGATGGTCCTCACCGGCAACGTCGCGCTGGAGTCCATGGGCTTCGCGACCTTCGGGTACGCCGGCGGCCGCGCCGACGTGTGGGAGCCGGACGACGACGTCTACTGGGGCCCGGAGACCACCTGGCTGGACGACGAGCGCTACCGCGGCGACCGCGAGCTGGACCGGCCGCTCGCGGCGGTCCAGATGGGTCTGATCTACGTCAACCCGGAGGGCCCGAACGGCACCCCGGATCCGCTGGCCTCGGCCCGCGACATCCGCGAGACCTTCGCCCGGATGGCCATGAACGACGAGGAGACCGTCGCCCTGATCGCCGGCGGTCACACCTTCGGCAAGACCCACGGCGCCGGCACCGAGGAGCACATCGGTCCGGACCCGGAGGCCGCGCCGTTAGAGAACCAGGGTCTGGGGTGGAGCAACGACCTGGGCACCGGCAAGGGCGACGACACCATCACCTCCGGGCTGGAGGTCACCTGGACCTACCACCCGACCCGCTGGGACAACGAGTACTTCCACATCCTGTTCTCCTACGAGTGGGAGCTCTTCAAGAGCCCCGGCGGGGCGTGGCAGTGGCGGCCGAAGAACGGGGCCGGCGACGACCTGGTGCCGCTGGCCCACGACCCGGCCCGGTCGCACGCGCCGATGATGCTCACGACCGACCTCGCGCTGCGGTTCGACCCGGCGTACGAGCGGATCTCGCGGCGGTTCCTCGAGCATCCCGAGGAGCTCGCCGCCGCCTTCGCCCGGGCCTGGTTCAAGCTGACGCACCGCGACATGGGTCCGTACGGCCGCGGCGGCGCCGGTGACGGCGGGCAGCGCTTCGCCCCGCTCAACTCCTGGCCGGACAACGCCAACCTCGACAAGGCCCGCCGCCTGCTGTGGC
>JBMDXL010000837.1:0-1595 GCA_048594465.1 Microlunatus sp.
AGCCGGAGCACGTCGGGCCGCGGCGCGTTGATGATGAACCCGGCGTCCAGGGCCGCGTCGGCCACCTGCGCGGCGGCCGGCTCGGCCAGCGGCCCACCCCCCCGCCGACCGCCGCCGCGGCCGCCGGGGATCATCGGGTGGTCCAGGGCGGTGACGGCCCGGACCAGGTGCTCGCCGAGCTCGGTCGCCCGGTTCAGCAGCCCGTCCCGCTCGATCACCGCGATCACGGCCAGACCGGCGATGGCGGCCACCGGGTTGCCGCCGAAGGTGCTGCCGTGGCTGCCCGGCCCGAGCAGCTCCGCGGCGCGTCCCACGGCCAGGCAGGCACCGATCGGGAAGCCGTTGCCGAGGCCCTTGGCCAGCGTGACCACGTCGGCCCGCACACCCTCGTCGACGTGCACCAGCCAGCTGCCCGTGCGACCCATGCCGGTCTGCACCTCGTCCACCCACAGCAGGGCGCCGTGCCGGTCGCAGATCTGCCGGGCCGCGGCCAGGTAGCCCGGCGGCGGCACCACGATCCCGTTCTCACCCTGGATCGGCTCCAGCACCACCGCCGCGGTCTCGTTGTCCACGACCGCGGCCAGGGCCTCGGCGTCGCCGTACGGGACGAAGACGACCTCCCCGGGCAGCGGGGCGAACGGCTCGCGGTACTTCGGGTTGTGGGTGACCGCCAGCGCGCCGAGGGAGCGGCCGTGGAAGGCGCCCTCGGTGGAGATGATCTTGGTGCGACCGGTGGCCCGGGTGATCTTGAAGGCGGCCTCGTTGGCCTCGGTGCCGGAGTTGGTGAAGAACACGCGCGCCTCGCCGGGAGCGGCGACCATGGCGGTGAGCCGCTCGGCCAGGGCGACCTGGGCGGGCGTGGCGAAGAAGTTCGACACGTGACCCAGGGTGGCGATCTGACCGGTGATGGCCGACAGCACCGTGGGATGCGCGTGCCCGAGGGCCGTCACCGCGAGACCCGACAGCAGGTCGAGGTGCTTGCGCCCGTCGGCGTCCCAGACGTAGGGACCCTCGCCCCGGACGAACACCCGCTTGGGCAGGCCGAACGTGTTCATCACGCTGGCCCGGTAGTGCTCCAGCACCGCCGCGGACCCACCGGTCGGCGGACCGGACAGCTCCTGGGTGATGGCCACGGCCTCCGTGGTCACGGTGTCTCCTCGTCGGTGTCGGGTGCGGCGTCGGCCGCGTCCGCGGGGGTCTGCACGGGCAGCTGGCCGAACTCGCCGTTGGCGATCTCGTGCGGGGGGATCCCGTCGGCGGCGGAGAACACCCGGCTGCCCAGCCGGATCAGGCCGTCCTGAGTCACCATGGTCCCGATCCCGGCGTTGGTGAAGATCTCCAGCAGCAGGGCGTGCGGGACACGGCCGTCGGTCACCGTCGCCCGGGTCAGACCCCCCTCGACCGCCCGGAGGCACGCCTCCATCTTCGGCAGCATCCCCGACTCCAGCGTCGGCATCAGCTCCCGCAGCTCCGACGCCGACAGCTCCTTGATCACCGAGTCGCTGGCCGGCCCGTCCGCGTAGAGACCCTCGACGGCGGGCAGCACGCCCAGGCGCGCCGCCCCCCGGGCGACGGCCCGGGCGGCCGCGGCGGTG
>JBMDXL010000838.1:0-2338 GCA_048594465.1 Microlunatus sp.
CCCAGGCCTCGTACGGCTCGGTGTCGAAGACCTTGTCCACCTCGACGATCTCGACTCCTTCGGTGGCCAGCCGCTCGACGACGGCGGTGCAGGCGGCCAGGACGCTCGGCTCGGTCCAGTCGTAGCCCAACGTCGGGCTCCAGGCGATCCGGCGGGGCAGCTGGGTCCGGGCGACCCCCTCCGAGAACAGCTGGGCGGGCGCCGGCAGGGAGCGCAGGTCGGTCGGCTCGGGTCCGACGACCACGTCGAGGGTGGCGACCAGGTCGGCCACCGTCCGGGTGATCACCCCCCGGGTCGTGACCAGCGGCCAGTCGACCGGGTGCGGACCGCCGTCCGGCACCCGACCGAGCGACGGCTTGAAGCCCGGCACCCCGCAGGCCGAGGCGGGGATCCGGATCGACCCGCCGCCGTCGGAGGCCGTGGCCAGTGGCACCATCCCGGAGGCCACCGCCGCGGCGGCGCCGCCGGACGACCCGCCGGTCAGCCGGTCGGTCGCGTACGGGTTGCGGGTGGAGCCGAAGACGAGGTTCGACGTGTCGGCCGAGGTGGCGAACTCGGGGGTGTTGGACTTGCCCACCACCACGCAGCCGGCCGCCCGCAGCCGAGTCACCAGCACGGAGTCGTGCATGGCGAACGGGTTGTCGGCGAACAGCCGCGACCCGTAGGTGGTGCGGTAGCCGACGGTGTCCTCGGTGTCCTTGACCGCGAGCGGGACGCCGGCCAGCGGCAGGTGCTCACCCGCGGCCACCCGGCGGTCCACCTCGACGGCCTGGGCGAGCGCCCGGTCGGGATCGCTGGCCACGATCGCGTTCAGCTCGGGGTTCAGCCGGATGATCCGAGCCAGCGCGGCCTCGGTCGCGGCGCGGGCGGTCGTCCGTCCGTGCCGGATGTCGGCGGCGGTCTCCAGGGCCGACGGGGCGGCCTCGCTGATCATCGGGGACCTCCGAGGCGGTCGATGGCGGCGGCGGTCAGCTCCATCATGGTGGCGCCGCCGTGGCCCTCGTCGACCATGATCAGCTCGCTGCCGGGCCAGGCCTGCTGGAGCGCGTACGCGAAGCCGGCGGGGCCGCTGACGTCGTAGCGGCCGTGCACCATCACGCACGGGATGCCTGCCTGCGTAGGGATCCGGGCCATCAGCTGATCATGGTCGACGAAGCCGTCGTGGCTCCAGTAGTGGGTGACCAGGGTGCTGATCAGGAGCTGCTGGTCGGGATCCCCGTCATACATCGGGCTGCCGTCGATGCCCGGTCCGAGGGAGACGTGCACCCCCTCCCACCGGCACCAGTCGTCGGCGGCCCGGCGGCGGACCGCCGGGTCGGGATCGGTGAGCCGGCGGGCGTACGCGTCCACCACCCGCTCGCCCGGACGGCGCTCGGCGGACTCGGCGAAGGCCGCCCACTCGACCGGGAAGAGCATCCCGACGGTCTCGGTGATCCACTCCACGTACGCCCTGGTGGTGAGCGCGACGGCGGTCAGCACCACCCCGGAGACGCGGTCGGGATGGGCCAGGGCGTAGGCGACGGCCAGCCCGGTGCCCCAGGAGACGCCGTGCAGCAGCCACCGGTCGACGCCGAGGTGGACGCGCAGCTCCTCCAGGTCGGCGACCAGCCGCGGTGTGGTGTTGGTGGTCAGCGAGTCCAGGTCGTCGCTGGCCCGGGGTCGGCTGCGGCCGGATCCGCGCTGATCCAGGCCGATGATCCGCCAGTGGTCGGCGGCGAACCGGCGACGGTAGCCGGCACCGAGCCGCCCGCCCGGACCGCCGTGCAGATAGAGAGCGGCTGGACCGGCGGGGTTCCCCGAGGTCTCCCAGAACACCTCCGCGCCGTCGCTCATCCGGAGCAGGCCGGTGGCGTACGGCTCGACGGGGTCGTTCACCGGGTGGACGCTACTGCAGCACGACCGGGTCAGGCATCCGGCCGGCGACGGCGGCCACCAGCTCGTCGGCCGCCCGGTCGAGCTCGGCGGCGGACACGTCGGCCTCGAAGCTGAACCGCAGGGCTGTCTGGGCCGTCTCGGCCGAGATCCCCATCGCCGTCAGCACGTGCGAGGGCTCGTCGCTGCCGGCGGCGCAGGCCGAGCCGCTGGAGCAGACGACCCCGTGCCGCTCCAGGTCCAGCAGCACAGACTCCCCGCTCAGCCCGGGCAGCACGAAGGAGGCGTGACCGGGCAGTCGGTCGTGGCGGTGGCCGGTCAGCCGGACACCGGGCACCCGCTGCTCGACCCGGGCGACGAAGGCGTCGCGTCGCGCGCGGACGGCGTCGGCGTCCGCGCTCCGGGCCAGCCGCAGCGCGGTGGCCAGCCCGACCGCACCGGCCACGTCCTCGGTGCCGGACCGCAG
>JBMDXL010000839.1:0-2773 GCA_048594465.1 Microlunatus sp.
CGGTCGGCGACGACCAGGAGGTCGCCGGGCGGGGGCTGGGCGGTGAACAGGTAGAGCGGCACCTGCAGCACCGTGCAGACGACGTAGCCCGCGCCGACGACGACCCGCGAGGCGCGACTCGACAGACGCCCCGACGGGTACGCGTGCAGCACGTGCACCAGGAGACTGAGCGGCAGCGTCGCCGTCACGGCGCTGATCGCGGCGAGCACGCCGAAGCCGGTCGGTTGCATGCCCGCGACGAGGATGGACAGACCCACGCCGACGATGAGGAAACCGAACCGGTTGCCCGGGCGGCGGCTCCAGGCCAGCAGCCCGGCCGTCACGTAGAGCCAGCCGACCAGCACGTTGAGGACGAACGCCCACAGCAGCGCCGGCGACGCGGCGGAGACCAGAACGATCAAGATCACGCCGAGCAGACCGACGGTCGCGCCGAGCTGGATGAGGGCGAGCCGGAGCGGTCGCGGCGTCGCGGTCGACCAGGTCGGGGCGACGCTCACCCCTGCAGTGTGCAGGCCGTCGTCGACGAAGCCCACACCGGCCACCTCCGCCCGTCCGACCCTCAGACCCGTCGAGAGGTGCCGAGCCGCAGCGCGTTCCCGGCAGCGACGATCACGCCCTCATCCGTCGGGGCCGCCCCCGACCCGGCCCCGACGGAGGGCGAGCCGGCCGGTGCCGACTCAGAACCGGCGGTGCAGCCGGGCAGGCCGGTCAGCGTGACCCCCGCACCCGGTGACACGGTCATGCCGACGATGATGACGGCCTGCGTCGCGGCTGCCCATAGACCTCGGTGGGTCCGCGGGACGGGACCTAGGTCGTCTGGCAGAGGCACGGTCCGACGTCGACGGACTCCGGGCGCGGGCGCTCGTCCGGGCGACGCGGCCGCGGTGGGAACCGACCGGGGTGTGGCCGCGGCCGGTCAGGGATAGAGTGCTCCCGTTCGACAGAGGAACCGGAAGTCGGTGAGAACCCGACGCGGTCGCGCCACTGTGTGGATCCGGGCCTCCAGCCCGACTCCGAGTCAGACCCGCCCTCTGCTGCACTCCACGACCAACGGGTCGCCGTAACCCCAGGAGGACACATGACCGATTCCCCCACCGCCACCGACCGGCTGGCTGCCCCGGTCGCTGTCGCCGTCCCGACGCTGTCGGTCCGGCAGATCCTGCCGTGGCTGCTGTTCGCCGCGCTGCTCGCCGTCGTCGGCCTCTACTTCGTCTCCGCCGAAGAGGGCGCCACCACCCTGATCGCCGGCAACGCCGTGCACGAGTGGGTCCACGACAGCCGGCACCTGCTCGGCTTCCCGTGCCACTGAGCCCGACCGTGACCGCCCGTGACTTCCTGGTCAGGGGCCTGCTCGCCGGCCTCGTGGCCGCCTTCGCCGCCTTCGCCGTGGCGTACGTCGTCGGGGAGCCGCCCGTCCGGGCGGCCATCGCCCTGGAGGACTCGACCGGAGGCCACAGCCACGGCACCGAGTCGACCGACACGACCGGCTCGGGCGAGCACGCCGACGGCGACCACGCTGAGGCCGAGAGCGCGCCCGGCGACGTCGAGGTGCCTCGCTCGCTGCAGTCCACCCTCGGTCTGCTCACCGGTCTGCTCGTCGCCGGTGTCGTCCTGGGCGGCCTCGTCGGCGTGGTCAGCGCCATCGCCATGGGCCGGTTCGGACGGCTGACCCCGCGGGCGACCACGCTCGCGGTCGCCGGCATCGCCTTCCTGGCGGTCTACGCCGTGCCGTTCCTGATCTACCCGCCCAACCCGCCGGCGGTGGGCAGCGGGGAGACCATCGGCCTGCGTAGCGCGCTGTACTTCATCTTCCTGGCCATCTCCCTGATCGCGGCCGTGACCGCCGTCCTGGTCGGACGCCGACTGAGTGCCCGGGTCGGCGGCTGGCACGCCGCGCTGATCGCCGGCGGTGCGTACGTGGTGGTGATGCTGGTGGTGATGGCGCTGCTGCCGCACTACAACGAGGTGCCGGACTCGTTCCCGGCCTCGGTGCTGTACGACTTCCGCAAGGCCAGCTTCTTGACCCAGCTCACCTTGTGGACGGTGCTCGGGATCGCCCTGGCCGAGCTGGTCGGTCGGCTCTCGCGGGCGGCCACCGCGCCGGACCGCGAGCTCGCCGACGTCCGCGGCTGACCGGGGAGCGCCAGTGACCACCGAGCAGAACCGGATCGTGCCGCCCTCCGCCGACGTGGCCCGGCAGGCCCGCGAGCGCGTCGCGGACCTGGCCAAGCCGACCGGCGCCCTGGGCCGGCTGGAGGACCTGGCGGTCTGGTGGTCGGCCTGTGCCGGCGTCTGCCCGGCTCCGCCGCCCGCCCGCGTACGCGCCGTGGTGCTGGCCGGTGACCACGGGGTGACCGCCGGCGGCTCCGGGGTCTCGGCCTATCCCCGCGAGGTGACCGCCGCCATGGTCGGCGCCTTCGTTTCCGGCGTGGCCGGGGTCAGCGTCCTGGCCCGGCAGCACGACGTCTCCGTACGGGTGCTGGATCTGGGCGTGGACGCCGATCTCACCGATCTGCCGGGCGCGGTGGGCGCCCACAAGGTCCGGCGGTCGTCCGGGGCCATCGACCGCGAGGACGCGCTGAGTCCGGTCGAGACCGAGCGGGCCTTGGCCGCCGGGGCCGCCATCGCGGCCGAGGAGATCGCCGCCGGGGCTGATCTGCTGATCCTCGGCGACATGGGGATCGGCAACACGACCCCCGCGGCCGCCCTGATCGCCGCCACCTTCGCCGTCCCGGCCGCCGAGGTGACCGGCCGGGGCACCGGGATCGGCGAC
>JBMDXL010000084.1:0-3452 GCA_048594465.1 Microlunatus sp.
CACCTCGGACAGCCGGACAGCTGCGGGCGGACCTGCCACGGGGCTGCCTCCTCACGGGGTCGGTGTGACCCTCTTGTCCTCTGGGGTCACCGTAGCGTACGCTGTCGCAAACGGTTAACGTAAGCGTTTGCGTAAAGTACCGGTGGTTCGTCGGACGAGAGGCAGTGAGGTCGAGATGGCGGTTCGGACAGTCAAGGTGATCATGAACGGGGTGACCGGTCGGATGGGGTACCGGCAGCACCTGGTCCGCTCCATCCTGCCCATCCGCGACGAGGGCGGCGTGGTGGTCGGCGACGACCGGATCCAGGTCGTGCCGGTGCTGGTCGGCCGCAACGCCGACAAGCTGGCCCGGCTGGCTGCGCAGCACGGCATCGACGAGTGGACCACCGACCTGTCCGCCGCGCTGGCCGACCCCGAGGCGACGATCTACTTCGACGCCCAGGTCACGTCCGAGCGCACCGAGGCGATCCTGGCCGCCATCGCGGCCGGCAAGCACGTCTTCACCGAGAAGCCGATCGCCGAGAACGTGGCCGACGGTCAGAAGCTGGTCACCGCCGCCGAGAAGTCCGGGGTGATCACCGGGGTCGTGCACGACAAGCTCTACCTGCCGGGTCTGGTCAAGCTGAAGCGGCTGATCGACCTCGGCTTCTTCGGTCGCATCCTCTCCGTCCGGGGCGAGTTCGGCTACTGGGTCTTCGAGGGGGACGTGGTCCCCGCGCAGCGGCCCAGCTGGAACTACCGCGCCGAGGACGGCGGCGGCATGGTGCTGGACATGTTCTGCCACTGGAACTACGTGCTGGAGAACCTGTTCGGCCGGGTCGACGCCGTCTGGGCCAAGGCGGTCACCCACATCCCCGAGCGCTGGGACGAGCAGGGCCGGTCCTACCCGGCGACCGCGGACGACGCGGCGTACGGCATCTTCGAGCTGGACGGCGGCGTGATCGCCCAGATCAACTCCTCCTGGGCGGTCCGGGTCGACCGCGGCGAGCTGGTCGAGTTCCAGGTCGACGGCACCCACGGTTCCGCGGTGGCCGGTCTGTTCGACTGCCGGATCCAGCCGCGGGCGCAGACGCCCAAGCCGGTCTGGAACCCCGATCTGCCCACCGACCAGGACTTCCGGTCCCAGTGGGACGCCGTGCCGGACCTCGAGGACTACCCGAACGGCTTCCGGGCGCAGTGGGAGCAGTTCCTGCGCGACGTCGACGCCGGTCGGCCGCACGGCTACGACCTGGCCGCGGGGGTCCGCGGGCTCCAGCTGGTCGAGGCCGGTCTGCAGTCGTCGAACGAGGGCCGTCGGGTCGAGCTCAAGGAGATCGCGTGAGCATCGCCGCCGTCGACAGCATCAGGCTGCCGCGGGCCGACGGCTCGCTGAGCGAGGTCGCCCTGCAGGCGCCCCGCAGCTGGGTCGAGCACCCGCAGCCGTACGAGACCCGGGTCGCCTTCGCGGCGGCCCACGTCGTGGCCGATCGCTGGGGCGAGAACGTCCCCGGGGCACCGGCCGCCATCGACTGGGACGCCACCCTGGCGTTCCGCGCCCACCTGTTCCGCTACGGCCTGGGTGTGGCCGAGGCGATGGACACCGCCCAGCGGAACATGGGTCTGGACTGGGCGGCGACGCAGGAGCTCATCTCCCGCAGCGCCGCCCAGGCCCGGGCCGCCGGGGCCCGGATCGCCTCCGGCGCCGGCACCGACCACCTGCCCGCCGGTCCGGCCACGCTGGCCGAGGTGACCGCGGGCTACCTGGAGCAGGTCGCCTTCGTCGAGGGCGCCGGATCCCAGGTGATCGTGATGGCCTCGCGCCACCTGGCCGCCGCCGCGACGACCGCCGAGGACTATCGCGCCGTGTACGACGCCGTGCTGTCCCAGGTCAGTCAGCCGGTCGTGCTGCACTGGCTGGGCGAGGCGTTCGACCCGCAGCTCGCCGGCTACTGGGGGAGCGGCGACGTGGCCACTGCCACCGACACGTTCGTCCAGCTGGTCCACGATCACGCCAGCAAGGTGGACGGGGTCAAGGTGTCGCTGCTCTCGGCGGCGCACGAGACCGACCTGCGCCGTCGGCTGCCCGCCGGTGTCCGGCTCTACACCGGCGACGACTTCAACTACCCGGAGCTGATCGAGGGCGACGGCGAGCACCACTCCGACGCCTTGCTCGGGGCCTTCGCGGCGATCGCCCCGGCGGCGTCGGCCGCGCTCACTGCCCTGGACGACGGCGACGTCGCCCGCTACCGGGCGGAGATGGCGCCGACGTTGGAGCTGTCCCGGCACCTCTTCTGCGCGCCGACGTTCTACTACAAGACCGGGATCGCCTTCCTGGCCTGGCTCTCGGGCCACCAGGACGGCTTCGGCATGGTCGGCGGACTGCAGGCGGCCCGCTCGCCGGTGCACCTGGCCCGCGTCTTCGAGCTGGCCAACGCCGCCCGGCTGCTGCCCGATCCCGAGCTGGCCCGTCACCGGCTCGGGCTGGTCCTCGCCGCCGCCGGGATCCCCGCGTGAGCACCGCGGTCGAGACCACAGCCGTGGTGACGGACCCGACCCTGGCGCGGCTGTCGCTCAACCAGCGGACCACGGCCGGCTGGACCCTGCGGGAGGCCATCGACGGCTGCCTGGCCGCCGGGTTGTCCTCGATCGGGGTGTGGCGGGAGCAGCTGGCCGAGGCCGGTCTGGACCAGGCCGTCGGCTGGTTGGCCGACGCCGGCCTGCGCGTCTCCACCCTGTGCCGGGGCGGTTTCTTCACCGCCTCCGACCCGGCGGCGGTCGAGGCCGCGCACGCCGAGAACGTACGGGCCCTCGACGAGGCCGCCGCCATCGGCGCGGCCACCCTGTGCCTGGTGCCCGGCGGGCTCCCGGCCGGTGACCGCGATCTGGCCGGTGCCCGTGGCCGGGCCGCCGCGGCGATCGACCGGCTGGTGCCGTACGCGCGCGAGGTGGGGGTGTCCCTCGGCATCGAGCCGATGAACCCGATCTACGCCGCCGACCGCGGTGTGGTCTCCACCCTGGGTCAGGCGCTGGACATCGCCGAGCCGTACGCGGCCGAGGAGGTGGGGGTGGTGCTGGACACCTTCCACGTCTGGTGGGATCCCGACCTGCAGGCGCAGATCGCCCGGGCGGGGGAGCGGATCCACAGCTACCAGGTGTGCGACTGGATCACCCCGCTGCCCGCCGACACCCTCCTGGCCCGCGGGATGATGGGCGACGGTCACATCGACTTCGCCACCATCGGCGGCTGGGTCCGCGACGCCGGCTACACCGGCGACATCGAGGTGGAGATCTTCAACGCCGACGTGTGGGCCACCCCCGGTGACGAGGTGCTGGCCACCATGTCGGCCCGCTACCGGGAGCTCATCCAGCCGTACGCCTGACGGCTCGCGCGGCTGGCGCCGCGTCGAACTCTCCCCGACTGGCCGCGCAAGGGCGCGACACGCCGCTCAGGGCGCCGATCGGGGAGAGTCTGA
>JBMDXL010000840.1:0-6403 GCA_048594465.1 Microlunatus sp.
CCCGTCCCGGACGGCGCTGGTGGTGCAGGCCCGCGACGGCCTCGTCCACCTCTACCTGCCACCGCTGGAGAAGCTGGAGAAGTTCGCCGAGCTGATCGGGCTGCTCGACGACGTGGTCCGCGAGGTCGGGGTGCCCGTGGTCTTCGAGGGCTACGGACCGCCGCCGGACCCGCGGGCCAAGGTGCTGATGGTCACTCCCGACCCGGGCGTGATCGAGGTCAACGTGCACCCGACCTCCAGCTGGACCGAGTTCGCCGAGCTGACCACCCACCTGTACGAGACGGCGCGGCAGTGCCGGTTGGGCACGGAGACGTTCGGTCTGGACGGACGGCACAGCGGCACCGGCGGGGGCACCCACATCACCCTGGGCGGCTCCGAACCGGCCTCGTCGCCGCTGCTCAAGCGCCCCGACCTGCTGGTCAGCATGCTCACCTACTGGCAGCACCACCCGTCGCTGTCGTACCTGTTCTCGGGGCGGTTCGTCGGCCCCACCAGCCAGGCGCCCCGGGTCGACGAGGGCCGGCCGGAGACGCTGTACGAGCTGGAGATCGCCTTCGCCGAGGTCGAGCGGCTGGTCGACCGGCCGGGGGACGAGTGGGACCACCGGCCCTGGGCGGTCGACCGGGCGCTGCGGCACCTGCTCACCGACATCACCGGCAACACCCACCGGGCCGAGTTCTGCATCGACAAGATGTACAGCCCGGACTCCTCCCGGGGGCGGCTCGGTCTGCTCGAGCTGCGTGGCTTCGAGATGCCGCCGCACCCCGACATGGCCCTGGTCCAGGCGCTGCTGGTCCGCTCGATCCTGGCCCGGGCCGCCCTGGACCCGTACCGGGCTCCGTTGATCCGGTGGGGCACCCGGCTGCACGAGCGGTTCCTGCTGCCGCACTTCGTCGCCAGCGACCTGGCCGACGTGGTCGCCGACCTCCGCCGGCACGGCATCGACATCGACCTGGCCTGGTTCGACCCGTACCTGGAGTTCCGCTTCCCGCGGATCGGGATCAGCCAGATCGGCGACGCCACCCTCGAGCTGCGCTCGGCCATCGAGCCCTGGAACGTGCTCGGCGAGGAGTCCAGCTCCGGCGGCACCGCCCGGTACGTCGACTCCTCGGTGGAGCGCGTGCAGGTGCTGGTCTCCGGGTTCGACACCACCCGCTACGCCGTGACCTGCAACTCCCGGGTGGTGCCGCTGCAGCCCACCGGCACCCCGGGAACGTACGTGGCCGGGATCCGCTACAAGGCGTGGAAGCCCTGGTCGGCGTTGCACCCGACGCTGGAGATCGACACCCCGCTGGTGTTCGACGTGGTCGACCTCGGCAACCGGCTCTCGCTCGGCGGGGCCACCTACCACGTCGTCCACCCGGGCGGTCGCTCGTACGACCACCCGCCGGTGAACGCCAAGGAGGCCGAGGCGCGCCGCTCCCGGCGGTTCGAGGCGCGCGGTCACACCACCGGGGCGATCGACGTCGACGCCCTGTCCGAGCGCGACGCCTGGCGGGCCGGTGACGTCGACGAGTACCCGCTGACGCTCGACCTGCGGCGGCGTACGCCCCGGCGGTGGGGTCGCGGATGACGGTCCTCGAGCGCTACCTGGCCCGCAAGGTCCAGCCGGACATGTTCAGCACCGGGGCGCCCGTCTACGACGAGTTCGCCGGGCCGCACGGTGGTGTCCGGGACGGCTGGGTGGGTCTGGCCGAGGGCCTGCGTTCCTACGGCGGGGCCGATCTGCGGCGCGCCCAGTGGGAGGTCGCGCGGCTGCTCGAGGACGACGGCGTCACCTACACCCCCGGCCCGGCCGCGTCGGTCACCTTCGCCGACCAGTCGGCTCCGCCCCTGGGCCGGCCGCCCGAGCCGCAGCCCCTGGCCGAGCAGACGCCGTGGCGGCTGGACCCGCTGCCGCTGGTGCTGCAGGAACGGGAGTGGTCGGCGCTGGAGGCCGGCGTGGTGCAGCGTTCGGAGCTGCTGGACGCGATCGTCGCCGACCTCTACGGCGCCCAGAAGCTGCTGGCCGGTCGGCACCTGCCGGTGCCGGCGGTGCTGGACCACGACGAGTACCTGCGGACCATGGTCGGCGCGCCCGTCAGCCCGTCGCTGTTCATGGTCGCGGTGGACCTGGGGCGCGACGCCGACGGTCAGTGGAAGGTGATGTCGGACCGCACCCAGGCGCCGTCCGGCGCCGGTTACGCGATGCAGAACCGGCGGGTGGTCTCGCGGGTGATGCCCGAGGTCTACCACGCCGCCCACCTGCACCGGCTGACCCCGTTCTTCCAGGCCATGCGGACCGCCCTGGTCGACGCCGCCCCCGCCCGGGTGGAGAACCCGCGGGTGGTGGTGCTCAGCCCCGGCACCTTGTCCGAGACCGCCTTCGACCAGGCGTTCCTGGCCTCGCTGCTCGGCTTCCCCCTGGTCGAGGGCCGCGACCTCACCGTCCGCGACGGCCGGGTGTGGATGCGGGTGCTCGGCAAGCTGGAAGAGGTCGACGTCATCCTGCGTCGGGTCGACTCCATCTGGACCGACCCGCTGGAGCTGCGGCCCGGCTCGCGGCTGGGCGTCGCCGGTCTGGTCGAGTGCGTCCGGCACGGCACCGTCAGCGTGGTCAACACCATCGGCTCCGGGATCGTGGAGAACCCGGCCCTGATGCCCTACCTGCCGGACCTGTGCGAGCGGCTGCTCGGTCAGCCGCTGCGGCTTCCGTCGGTGCAGACCTGGTGGTGCGGGGAGGAGGACTCGCTGCGCTACGTCACCGAGCACCTCGACGACCTGGTGATCCGGCCCACCAGCCGGGGTCGCGGCCGGAGCATCCGGGCGGTCGCGCTGTCGAAGGAGAAGCGGGAGCAGGTGCTGGCCATGGTGCGGGCGACCCCGCACCGGTTCGTGGCCCAGCAGGTGCTCAACCTGTCGTCCACGCCGACCACCGACGACGACCGGCTGGTCCCGCGCAACGTGGTGCTGCGCTCGTTCGCGGTCCGCGACGGCGCGTCGTACACGGCCATGCTCGGCGGTCTGGCCCGGGTCAGCGACGACACCGACGAGTCCCGCGGTGCCCTGGTCACCGCCCCCGGCGGCGGGATCGCCAAGGACGTCTGGGTGGTCAGCGAGCACCCGATCATCTCCGGCCGTCCGGCCGGTGTCCGGGTCCGCAGCGAGGGCGAGCAGCTGGCCGCCCCGGTCGACGCGGCGTCGGCGGCCATGGTGCCCCGGGTGCTCTCGGACCTGTTCTGGTTCGGGCGCTACGCCGAGCGGGCCGAGGACCTGCTCCGGCTCGTCCTGGCCACCCGCACCGTGGCCATCGAGACCGACATGGACCTCACCCAGGGGCGGGCGCTGGAGGTGCTGCAGCGCGCGGTGACCCGGGTGTCCACCACGTACCCGGGCTTCCTCACCGCCGGCCGGGAGATGATGCCGGAGCTCCGGTCGCTGCTGCTGGACCGGCACCGGGCGGGCACGGCGGCCCAGGCCCTCAGCTCGTTGTCGCTGGCCGCCCAGGGCGTCCGCGACCAGCTGTCCGACGACGTCTGGATGGTGCTGGCCGACATCGAGCGGGCGTCGGCGGCGCTGGCCGGCAACCCGTACGACCAGGGGCTGCAGCTCACCGACGCCAGCGAGCGCATCTTGTCGGGTCTGCTCGCCCTGGCCGGCATCGTGAGCGAGAACATGGTCCGCGACGCCGGCTGGTACATGCTGGACACCGGCCGGGGTCTGGAGCGGGCGCTGCAGGTCCTGGCGCTGCTGCAGGCCACCGTGTGCGAGGACCGGCCGTGGGACACCGAGCGGCTGGTGGTCGAGGCCGTTCTCACCGCGTCGGAGTCCATCGTCACCTTCCGTCGCCGCTACCGCGGCCGGGACCGGGTGGAGGCCGCCATCGAGCTGCTGGTCACCGACGTCCGCAACCCGCGCTCGATCGCGTACCAGGTCGAGCGGATCCTGAGCGACCTGCGGGCCATCCCGAACGCCTCGCCCACGGCCCGGCCGCTGCGGCTGGCTGACGCGCTGGCGCTCCAGGTGCAGCAGGTCGACCTGGTCGAGATGCTCGGCTCCGCCGAGGGGCCGTCCGCGGACGGGCGGGCGGCGCTGGGGACGTACCTGGAGGGACTGTCGGTGCAGCTGCGCGACCTGTCGGAGGCGATCCGCGACCAGTACCAGCAGCTGCCGCCGACGCCGCAGCCGATGTGGGGCACCGCCGGCGGTGCCGCATGACCGGCGGGGGAGCGCGGCTGGGGGGTGACGGCCGATGAGGTACCGGGTCCGGCACATCACCACGTACACCTACGACGACGACGTCACCGGCAGCTACGGCCAGTTCCACCTCCGGCCGCGGGACCTCGACTGGCAGTCCTGCCTGACCCACGAGGTGACGGTGGACCCGGGGGCGGCGGACCTGTTCCGGCACACCGACCTCTACGGCAACACCAAGTCCTACTTCCACGTGGTCGAGCCGCACACCGAGCTGGTGGTGACCGCCACCTCGGAGATCGAGATCGTCCCGCCCGTCTACGACGCCGCGGCCCTGACCCTGCCCTGGGAGCAGGCGCGACCGCTGGTGGCGGGGACCGTGGCCGACCGGGACCCGGACGCCTGGCAGGCGATCGACTTCGTCTTCGCCTCCACCATGGTCGACATCCCGCCGGGGATCCGGGAGTACGCCGAGCAGTCCTTCCCGCCCGGCCGACCGGTGGGGGAGGCGGTCACCGAGCTGATGCACCGGGTGTACGCCGACTTCACCTACAAGTCGGGCTCCACCACGGTCGCCACCCGGGTGGCCGAGCTGCTGGAGAACATGACCGGCGTCTGCCAGGACTTCACCCACTTCATGGTCTCCGGGCTACGCAGCCTGGGTCTGGCCGGACGCTACGTGAGTGGCTACCTGGCCACCCGTCCGCCGCCCGGGAAGCCCCGCCTGGTCGGCGCGGACGCGTCGCACGCCTGGGTGGGCTGCTGGGTGCCCGGGAACGGCTGGATCTACCTGGACCCGACCAACAACCGGCTGATCGACGCCTCCCACGCCACCGTGGCCTGGGGGCGCGACTACGCCGACGTGACCCCGGTCAAGGGCGTCATCTTCACCGAGGCGAAGAAGTCGACCATGAAGGTCAGTGTGGACATGGCCCCGCTGGACTAATCCTGACGACGTCGTCCGCACGACGCGAGCCGCGCTCAGCTCTCGGTCCGGGCGCTGAGGTCCCGTCACCGTGCGTCAACCTCGCCGCCAGTGGGCTCGTGCCCGGCGTGTCGGGGCCCATCGGCGTCACTGGAGGAGACTTTTCCGCGGGCTCAGCCGCGGGGCACCTCGAAGGCCACCAGCTCGGCGGTGCCGGGGTCGGCGGTCGCCCAGGGTCCGGGGAGGCGGAGCACGGTCAGCCCGGCGGTCGGGTAGCCCTCGTCCAGCCGGGACCAGTCGTCCTGCGGCTCGGGCCGCGAGCCCAGGGTGACGGCGAGCCCGGGGAGCCCGGGACCGTGTCCGATCAGCATCAGGCTGGAGACTGTCTCCTCGGTCCGGCGGACCAGGTCGAGCAGCCGACCGGTGGAGGACTCGTAGATGTCGTCGGTCAGCCGCACCTCACCGGCCTCCGCGCCGGCCGCCGTGGCCCGCTGCCACGTCTGGACGGTGCGGACCGCGGTCGAGCAGAGGACGAGGTCGGGACGCCAGCCCCGGATGGCCAGCAGCCGCCCGGCCGCCGTGGCGTCCCGGACACCCCGGGAGGCCAGCGGCCGCTCGTGGTCGGTGAGCGGCTCGTCCCAGTCGGACTTCGCGTGCCGCAGCAGGTAGAGCAGGTGATCGGTCATCAGCGGGCCTCTCGGCGTTCAGGTGCACGCACCGGGTGGTCGACGGTGTGACCCGCACCACAGCATCGAGTCGGCGGGTCCTAGGCTCGCCACCATGTCGATCCCCCCGACCCGCCGTCGCGACGGGCACGCGTCGACGGTACGCCGTCCGATCCTGCTGGTGGCCGCGGTATCGGCGGCGACGCTGGTGCTGACCGGGTGCGGTCGCACCGATCCGCCGATGCTGCCGACCAACCCGTCGGCCACCGCGTCGCCGACGGGGTCGGGCACCGCCAGTCCCGACCTCAGCGCCAGCCCGTCCGGAGCGGCCAGCCCGAGCGACTCCGCCACTCCGGGTGGGAGTGCGACCCCGGGCGCCTCCGGCACCCCCAGCGTGGCCCAGGTGTCCTGCTCCAGCGTGACCCCGATCCGGATCGAGCGGTCATCGGTCGAGCCACGGCGCACCACCGAGGTGGTCACCGTCGTCTCCGACGGGCGAAACCTGACCCCCGGCACCCGCGAGCAGACCGACTTCGCCACCCCGGCGCTGACCGCTCCGGACGCCGTCACCACGATCGAGGACGAGGCGACCCTCACGAAGATCGCCGACCTGATCGAGGGCTCGTCGAAGAACACGGTG
>JBMDXL010000841.1:0-2848 GCA_048594465.1 Microlunatus sp.
GCGATCTGGAGCCGAAGACCGTGGAGACGTTCTTCAACGGCGCTCACGTCCTCATCGGATCCGGCATAGAGGTCCTGCGCGTATCGCTGACCGCTCTTTCTCCGAGTCAACCGACCGACCAGCGACCCTACGGCTCTCCTCGCCGATGGGCCGGCGTCGATGTCACAGGCAAGGTGCCATTGACCAAGGCAGAGCGCCGCGATGCCTGGCTCGGGGTCTGGCCCGTCAGCACTCGGACGGTCGCTCAGGCTTCCACCCGGGGGTGCCCTGTCATCGGATCTATCCGGGGGTACGTGCCCGCCAAGCTGGCGCGAACCATCACCGGTTCGAGCTACGACACAACAGCAGACCGCGTCTGGATCGAGACGAAAAAGCTCACGCCTCACCTCCGCGAGCAGCTCTTCCCCGCCGACGCCCACGGCGCGTGGATCGAGGTTCCCCAAGGATTCATCGCAGGCATGCAAGTCCTCTAGGCCCGGGCTGTCGGCGGTCCCTGACACCATCTGTCGGGGACCGCCGAGCCTGGCGGCCCACCTGTCCACAGGGGCTTCCAGACCGCTGGTGACGTCCGTAGCCTCGGCGGGACGGCCCGGCCTAGAATCCCCATCTGCTCATCTGCAAAGGGCGAACCGCCGCCCACCTCGAGAAGGAGATGTTCATGACACGTCCTGCGCCCTGGAAGCTCTCGGAGATCCCCACCCTGTGGCTCGACGTCGAAACCGGCGCCGGGGTCAACGACTCGGGCACTCCGATCAAGCCAATCTTGGGCGGCCGCCGGCAGAAGCCGGCTCTCGTTGATCTGTTGAACACCGCAGCTCACCACCGAGCGACCCGGATCATGCTGTCGGGCAAGTTCCCGACCGTGTCGGCAACCAAGACGCACTGGCTGCTGGTGGCCACCGACGGATGGGCCGCGGCCGGGCACTACATCAAGGACGACCGGCCGCCCACCGGTCGGTTCGTCAGCGCGGCCGCGGGCCACAAGGTCGAGGTCCGGGTTGCCCGGGAGTGGTTCGGCACGGACGGCATCGCCCCGGCGTCGGCCCGGGAGGCGATGCAGCTGCTGTCGCAGGTCCTGGCGAAGGCGCTCCCGGGGCACCTGGCGGCCTCGCCCACGGCCACTGGGCAGAACATCTGGGCGTACTCGCTGCCGAAGGACCTGGATCCGCCGGCTTTGGACCCGGCCCTGGCGGAGCTGATTCACCACACCTCCGGGCAGCACCGCACCGAGCACCTGGTCGAGGGCCGGTCCCGCTGCGACTGCGGCGACTGCCTGCCGCTGATCGGGGCGAAGACCGAGATCCCCGGCTTCTGCTACGTCGACGGCCGGTTCATGTACTCCGCGCTGTGCCGTGAGGTCGGTGTCGGTGGCCGCCGGCTGACCAAGCTCGAGGCGCAGGACTGGGCCGACAAGCCCTACGCCCGGGCCCGGTACCTGATCCGGTTCACCGTGCCAGAGGGCTGGGACACCCTCGGCCTGTTCGGCGTGTTCCGTCGAGACGCCGCCCAGTGGCACTACCCCAACCGGCCCGGCGCCACCCACGAGACCTGGGTCGACGCCGTCGAGCTCCACACCGCCCGCAACGTGTGGGGAGCCGGATCGGTGGAGATCTTGGAGGGGATCGCGTTCGACCGGGGCCGGCCGTTGGACAACTTCGCCGCCCGGATCATGAAGGCCCGTGAGAACGCCGCCGAGCTGGACGCCGACGCCCATCTGGTGGAGGCGGTCGAGTCGGCGCTGCGGGCGATCCTGCTGCAGACGATCGGCGGGTTCCACTCCGAGGGCCGGGACCGGACCATGGTGGTCGAGTCGACCTTCGACGTTCCACCGCAGCATCAGGGCACGATCCGCACGTACGGCGACGTCGTCACCTACATGATCCCGGCGCAGCTGAACGAGCGGCTGCAGATGTTCCACCACCCGGAGTACTCCTCGCAGATCTGGGCGCGGGAACGGGCCCGGATCCTGCTGGCGCCGACCGCGCCGCACCTGTTGGGCCGGACCGAGGTGAAGGAGTGGGGGGCGCTCGAGGTGGACCCGTCGCAGCTGATCGGCGTCAACGGTGACGCGCTGTATCTGACCTCGGTGCCGCGGGCCTGCCTGCCGGTCGACCAGGGCGGCGGCGACGACGGCAGAACCGGCCGGCTGCGGGTGAAAGGGTGGATCGGGGAGCCGATGTCGGTGCCGGCGACCACGGAGGCCCGCAACCAGCTCCGCGGCCGCGCTGAGGCGTACGGGCCGCCCGTTGAGGTCCCGGCATGAGCGAGCCGGGTGGACAGGGTGGAAGTGGGCAGGGTCCGACGGCCCAGCAGCTGATCTTGGCCCTGCGCGAGCGTGGTCTGTCGATGCGTGACCTGTCGACCGAGTGCGACCGGGACTCTTCGCTGCTCTATCAGGTGGCTTCTGGGAAGCGGCCCGGGACCAACCTCCTGCCGACCCTGATCGATCTCGCTCGCACGGGCCACGCCGCCCGTCGTCCGGAGCGCCGAGCGACGAAGTCGGGTAGGCCGGCCCGGATCCGTGGCCGGCGCGGGCAGCCAGCACACGAGCCGCCCCCGCCCAGCCCGACCGCGCCCACACCGGGGAAGTTCAGTGTGCAGACCAACTACCTGGCTGGCGGCGCTCGCACCAGGCGGATCACCGCACCGAAGTCGCCTCGCTCGGTGGGCCGCTTCGACGCCAAGCAGGCCACGATGGACGCCATGGCTGAGGCTGCCCGTGAGCAGAAGCGGGTCGCGTTCGTCGTCCATTACGCCGACGGCTCCTCCCACACCCTGGGCTCGAAGTCGGGCTACCGCGCCAACGACGCCTACATCCGGGCGCAGGGGGAGTGGGAGGACGCCTTCG
>JBMDXL010000842.1:0-2051 GCA_048594465.1 Microlunatus sp.
TCGTCGATCTCGCGTTCGGCGCGCCACCCTCCTCGGGCAGAAGCCATAGCACGCGCCCCCATCCGCTGACGTGCCCGCGTTCGGCGCTGATAGTCGGTGGACCACGGTTGCACCTCGATGGCAAGCCGCGGTCCCGGCACATAGATGTCGGCGTGGGTGGCGTAGTCCTCGGTGAAGGCGATCTCACCGGCCACCTCGCACACGCGGGCGACCCGCCCTTCGAGCCACAGATGCTCAACCGACATGGGGCCCCCGCCGCCCAGCTCGAGCCGAGCGTACGGGGGGTGACTGCAGCTCGAGCCGGGCATGTCGCGGAGGAAACGGGTACCCCTGGCGTTCTGAATGGGCTTCCCGAACAAGGTCGAGCAACCGGGACGCGGACAGGTCAACGACCCGGCCGGGAGCGCCTTCATGGCCGCCCAGTCGTCATCGTCGTACACCCACAGCGGCCGCACGCGCCGCTCCTCGTCGCGAAACTGTGCGTGGTGCTTCGTGCCCCCAGAGAATGCGTGTGGCTCACCATCGGCACCTCCGACCATGGGTGCCACGGAGAGCTGAGGCGGCGGACGCGAGATCACGAGACATCATCGTCGCCCCCTGCCTCGCTGCCGCTGACCCTCACTTATCAGGCTAGGCGTCCGTCGGGCCGAAGGGTCTGCGCCCCGCCTCAGCGAGCGCCCCGACCCCGGCGACAGCACGGTCTGCTACCGGTCCGTCCACACTGCCTCGCAGAAGGCACCTCCGGTCGACGTGAAGAGTTCCGCCGCTGCGCTCGAAGGACCTGGCTGCGGTCAACAACGCGAACGCCAAGGCGGTCCTAGCGGGCTGCGCAGAGAAGTCACCCAGGTTGCTTGCAACAGCGAATGTCCTGACGACAGGCATGTCTGAAGTGAGACTTCAGACTCCAGGATCGCCAGTTCTCAGGCTGGACTGCACATCGAGGCTGCTCTGTCCGAACCGGGCTCGACCTCGATGTCCACCTGAGAGCCATGGCCAGGCCAGCCGATCGCCGCCCAGCACAGGGGCTGACAGCAAACGGCCGACCAGGCGTAGGGCACACCTGCTGGGTGGACTTCTGAGGTCCCGGTTTCCCCGGGAGTGATGTGCCCGATGGAAGTCAGGTCCGCTGGCTTGCCAGGCGGCGCCGACGGAGGGGAGGCGCTGACGGGATGCGCTGATCCCCCAGGGTTGTCCCGGTCACGACGGTGGAGCTGTCGGGGCGGGGGCTCTGTCGCTCGTCGCGGCGTCGGTCGACCTCCGGGTCACGCCTCCTGGAGATGACAGCTGGCGAGCGGCAGCGCCCGTAGGACCGCACAGGGAGCAAGTCGGGCCCGTCGTGGTCCGTACGTCGCGTCCCCCGCGAGCGGCGGCGACGGTGTATCAGTGGCGCGGCGATGGCGGTCCTCTGGACAAGACGAGCAGAGCACACCCCCAGGAAGGGGTCCGTCAGCATGACAAGCAGCTTCTACGTGGCCTGGTGGAACGTCGAGAACCTGTTTCGACGAGGAGAACGCCCCGCCGGAACGTCGCAGCGAGAAGGTGGCCCGTGCGGTCGGCCGAGACCTGACCGGCTGGACACCCGCGCTCCGCGACCGCAAGATCAGCCAGCTCGCCTCCGTGATCGCCCAGATGAACGACGGGGTCGGACCGGATCTGCTGGGCGTGTGCGAAGTGGAGAACCGCTTCGTCCTGGAGCTGCTGACGGCGGCGGTCCACACCGTGCTGCCCTCCCGGTCCTACGCGATCGCGCACGCCGACACCGCCGACGCCCGCGGCATCGACGTCGCGTTCTTGTACGACCCCACCCGCCTGACCGCACCGCCGGAGGAGATCTTCTTCCTCACCGTCATGAAGCGCAACGCCACCCGAGAAATCGTGCAGGTCAACTTCCGCACCGCCAGCGGCCACACCTGGGCGGTGTTCGCGAACCACTGGCCCTCTCGTTCCGGTGGCCGGTGGGAGTCCGCCGGGTACCGCGACATCGCCGGCGAGACCCTCGGCTACTGGCACGACCGCGTCCTGGAAGTCCACGGCCCCGACACCCCGGTCCT
>JBMDXL010000843.1:0-3612 GCA_048594465.1 Microlunatus sp.
CGGCCCCTACCGCTCGCCTCCTTGCCCGCATCTGCCGTTCGCGGCCTTGCCCGCACCTATCGCTCGCCCCCTCTGCCCGCGCCTGCCCGCTCGCGGCCTTGCCCGCGCCTGCCCGCTCGCGGCCTTGCCCGCACCTGCCCGCTCGCCGCCTTGCCCGCGCCTGCCCGCTCGCTGACCGCTCGAACTTTCCGTCATTTGACGGAAAGTTCGGCTTCGGGCGGCTCCGCGAGCAGCGGAAGCGGTCGAGTGACGGAATGTTCGGCCAACGTCGCACCGGGCGGCTCCGCGAGCAGCAGAGGCCGTCGAGTGACGGAATGTTCGGCCTAGGGCGGCTCCGCGTGCAGCCGAAGCCGTCGAATGACGGAATGTTCAAGCACCCGGCTCGCCCCTGACCCACGGAAGCGCGCCGCTTCAGCAGCAGATCGGCAAGCCAGGAATAGTTGACCTCTAGGTCGAGAAAGGGTGGCCGACCACAGCGCAGCCTTGGCTCCCTGCGCCTGGAGCTGGCCCCTCAGGGCGTGCGCGTGGTGGGGGTGCACGTCGGCTACGTCGACACCGCCATGGCGGCGCACACCGCCGACGCCAAGGTCGATCCCGCCGATCTGGTCCGCGACGTCCACGACGCGCTGGAGGCCGGTCGCTTCGAGGTGCTGGCCGACGAGACCTCCGTCCGGGCCAAGGCCGGTCTGAGCGCGCCGGTCGAGGTGGTCTACCCGCAGCTGCGGACCGCCGCGGCCTGACCGACCGCCGCTCGACCCGGCCGCCGCTCGACCCGGCCACCGGCCACCGCCCGCCCCGGCTACTGGGGACCGGACCACCGCACGGCCTGGATCAGACCAGTCGTCCCGTGGGCGGCGGTGGAGCGTGCTCAAGATCATGAGAGCGCTTCTGAATCGAGTCAGACCACCACAGACCAGTTGACTAGACTAGGCCGTGGATCGGCTCGATGTCGATCCAGGCAATGGCGCCTCCATACGAACTCTCGATGGAGGAGAACTCATGTTGGAGTCCTTCAACGCCGCCCGTGCGCGGCGCACCCAGGCTCGTCGCGACCGGCTGGAGCAGCAGCAGCTCCAGGCCGATCTGGCGAGCTTCACCTCGGACGCGGATCGGTTCGACCTCGAGGCGATGCTCGACCGTCACCCCGACCAGCAGACCCTGGAGATCCGGCGGCTGCTGGCTCACCAGGCCGTCAGCTGAGCCGAGGACGCGGCCGGCGGCGGTCACCGGCACCCGCCGGTGGCGGCCGCCGACCCGTCTGATCCCGCCGGGGGTGCCGGTCGCAGGCTGGCCGCTGGTGGGACCCGACGCACGATCGTCACCTGAGGGTGCAAGCATTTCGCTGTGCCCGATGACAACGCGCCCGCCCAGACCATCGCGTACCCCGCGCCCGGTGCCCGCCCCCGGCACAACCGGGAACCGGCGCTGCCGCCGCACGTCATCGTCTTGTTCGGTGCCACCGGGGACCTGTCGCGCCGCAAGCTGATCCCCGGTCTGGCCCATCTGGCCCTCTCCGCCCTGGCCCCCGACATCCAGGTCGTCGGCACCTCGCTGGAGCAGCTGGACGACGACCAGTTCCGCGCCTTCGCCAAGGAGGCCCTGGATCAGTTCAGCCACCGCGCGCTCACCACCGAGCAGTGGGAGGAGTTCGCCTCCCGGCTCAGCTACGTGCCGCAGGGCCAGGGGGCCGAGGGTCTGGCCGCCGCGGTCGGCCGGGCCGAGGAGAGGCTCGGCGGCACCGCACCGCGGCTGCACTACCTGAGCGTGCCCCCCGCCGCAGCGCCCGCGGTGATCAAGATGATCAAGGACGCCGACCTGGTCCAGCACTCGCGGGTGGTGATGGAGAAGCCGTTCGGCACCGACCTGCGCAGTGCGGTCGAGCTGAACGCCGGTCTGCACGAGACCTTCGACGAACGGCAGATCTTCCGGATCGACCACTTCCTGGGCAAGGAGGCGGCGCAGAACATCCTGGCCTTCCGCTTCGCCAACGGGCTGTTCGAGCCGATCTGGAACCGCAACTTCATCGACCACATCCAGATCGACATCCCCGAGACGCTCGGGCTGGACAAGCGGGCCATGTTCTACGAGTCCACCGGTGCCTACAAGGACATGGTGGTCACCCACCTGTTCCAGGTGCTCGCCTTCGTGGCCATGGAGCCGCCCACCGCGCTGGAGCCGTTCGCCATCAGCGAGGAGAAGAACAAGGTCTTCCGCTCCCTGATGCCGATCAACCCGCACGACGTCGTCCGCGGCCAGTACGCCGGCTACCGCAACGAGCCCGGGGTCGCGCCGGACTCCGACACCGAGACCTTCATCGCCATGAAGTGCCGGAGCGACCACTGGCGCTGGGCCGGGGAGGACTTCTACCTGCGGACCGGCCAGCGGCTGGCCGAGGGGCAGCGGATCATCTCGATCGCCTTCAAGGAGGCGCCCCGCAGCATGTTCCCGACCAACTCCGGGGTCGGCTCGCAGGGTCCGGACCACCTGACCTTCGACCTGGCGGACGAGTCGAAGGTGTCGTTGTCGTTCTACGGCAAGCGCCCGGGGCCGGGGATGAAGATGGAGAAGCTGTCGATGCAGTTCTCCACCGACGAGACCTCGTACGCCGCCGACGTGCTGGAGGCGTACGAGCGGTTGATCATGGACGCGATGCGCGACGACCACACCCTGTTCACCACCGCCGAGGGCATCGAGAGCCTGTGGGACCGCTCGATCCCGCTGCTGGACAACCCGCCGCCGGTGAAGTCCTACCCGCAGGGCAGCTGGGGGCCCAACGCGATCCACCAGCTGATCACGCCGAACGCCTGGCGGCTGCCGTTCGAGCGGGTCTGGCGGGAGAAGAAGAGCTGAGCCCCCGCCGCGTCAGACCAGCGCGGTCAGCCCGCTGACCGAGGCGTAGTGGGTCCGGGTGATCGGGTTGATCGACCGGCCCCGGCCGTCCTCGCCGTAGCGGTAGTGGCTGGCGCCCGACTCGGTGGTCAGGTAGTACCAGCCGGCCGCGAGCGCCGCGCCCTGGGTCATCGAGGGGGCGGCGAAGCCGGCCGAGCGTCCGGTCGACAGGTTGACCACGGTGATGGTGCTCGCGTTCGTCCGACCGTACGAGCGGCTGTAGATCACGCGTCCGTTGCTGAACACGGCACCCTGCACCAGTCCGGGGGTGGTCATCGTGGCGATCGGCGCCTTGCTCAGATTGCCCTTGGTGGTGATGTTGTAGCGGTACATCGTCCCGGCCGTGGCGGCGCTGGTGGTGTGGCGACCCACCCACAGGTCCCCGCCCCGCACCGTGACGTAGGAGCTGGTGGCGACCCGGAACGCCTTGTCGTAGGTGAGGTACTGGTGCGGCTCGGCCGCGGCCAGCCGGCTGAGCGAGTAGCGGTAGACCCAGGACAGGCCGTTGACCGACGTGCTGGACACCCACAGGTACTTCCCGTGGACGACCGCGCCCCCGGCGTGACCGCCGACCATGGTGACCCACTTCCGCTCGGTCTGCCGGCCGAGCCGGTTGCGCACCGAGATCAGCGCCTTCGCGCCGGTGTCGTCCTCGTCGTAGTAGGTGGTGATCAACGCGTCCTTGGCCGACCAGTACGCCAACCCCTGCGGGATGTAGCTGCT
>JBMDXL010000844.1:0-8914 GCA_048594465.1 Microlunatus sp.
CGGACCCCGCCCGCCACCTTCGTTCCCGGGGGGCTAGGTGGGTGCCGGTCGTCGCTGCGCACACGTCATTTATCGTTGCCCCGTGGCAACGCTCCTCCAGGCACCGGCCGCGGAGAGACCGATGACGTCCGGACTCGACGAGGCCACGCTGAAGTACGCCATGCTGAGCGTCTACTACGCCGCCGCGGGTCGTCAGTTCGCGATCTCCGGCGCACCCTCGGTGGTCGTCCCGCCGGAGGTCACCCCGCTCCCGCTCGGTGCGGCCCTGGAGCTGCTGAGCGACGACGAGCAGCGGCTGGAGCAGGCGCTGTGGTTGATCATCCGCAGCACCGGCATCCGCCGGGCGTGGTCCACCGGACGTCTCTACCCGGCTGAGCTGGACCACTACGTCGACCGCGAGGCGCAGGACGAGCTGGACGAGCGCCGACGGACCTACCGGCGCGGGGCCACCCTGTTCGCCGCCTGCCTGACCGCCTGCCGCAACGCCGACCGGGACCAGTTCGAGGCCTTGGGGGCGGCGATGGCCGCCCCCGGCATCCGCAGCAACAACGGCTTCGTCAAGCTGGCCCGGCTGGTCTTCGACCAGACGCCCGAGGAGTACCTGCAGGAGATGGAGCGGACCGGTCGGGAATCCCGCCGGTGGCGTGACGCCCAGCAGCGGATCGCGCGGATCGAGGACGAGGTCGGGCTGGAGATCGGGGCCTACCTGGACCGGCTGGCCGCCACCGCCGCGTACGAGTCCTTCGTCGAGCTCCTGCAGCGACGCGAGGGTCGCCGACCGCCGACCATGACCGTCTACCCGGTCGCCTCGGTGATCACCCAGAACACCGACGAGCTGTGGACCAGCGCGACCGTGACGACCCTGGCGCGCGGTGACTTCGACACCCTGTACGCCGCCACCGAGCCGGCCAACTGGCACATCGACAACGACGTGATCAAGGAGTCGCACTACGTCAGCGACCCCCTCACCCTGACGCCGACCCAGACCGACCTGGGCAACGACGGCACCGTCCACGGTCTGCTCTACGAGGAGGCGGCGATCACCTGGGGCCGCGGCAGCGCGCAGCAGGGCAGCTTCACCAACGTGCTCAACGTGAGCCGCCGGGCCGAGCGGGGCGCCCGCCACGAGGACTCGTTCATCGACCTCGGTTTCTCGTTGTGCCGCAGCATCTCCAGCGACGTGCTCTGGGACTCCCGCCGCGGTGGTCTGATGCTGAACGAGGGTTACATGCGGGTCCGGCCGCTGGGCGGCGGGCGCTGGCGCATCACCTCGCGCAAGCTGCTGCGCTTCAGCGACCGCACCCCCTACACCGGGGCCTCCGGTCTGGCCGACTTCGGCGAGATGCTCAACTACCTGGCCCCCACCGCCTTGAGCTGGTGGGTGGAGACTGAGACCTACAGCCTCGGGCAGCGGACCGAGCACCAGCGCGATCTGGCCCCGACGGCGCCCCCCGCCGCGTCGACGAATGAGGACGGACCCCAGTGACCAGCGACTCTGCAGCGAGCGACCGCGTGCCCGGGACCCCGACCGACGACCAGCAGGCCGCGCAGGCCGCCTGGGACCGGGTCGGTCGCTACATGGAGGGGATGGGTGCGGTCGGCGAGCGGGTGGTGCAACGCAACTTCACCTTCTGGAAGGACGTCGCGGCCAGCCTGCAGTCCGGGCCGATCGACACCGACAAGCTGGCCGCCGCCGCCGGACGGGCCATGGTGGTGGCCCAGGAGACGGCCGAGGACGTCTGGCTGTCGCTGGTCGAGCCGCCGCAGAGCGAGGTCTACGTCCAGGTCCTGCCGACCGCCTTCCTCTTCTTCGACCACATCGCCGGATCCGACCGGCACACCCTGCAGGACCCGGTGCACATCCCGGTCAACCCGCAGCGGAAGGGCGATCTGCCGCCGGCGGCCGAGATCGCTCTGAACGGCAGTCCCAGCGACAGCGCGGCGGATCCCGCGGACGCCGTCCGCACGCTGACCGAGCGGCTGCGGACGACCCTGGTCCCGGGGGCTCGGTCGTACCTGCTGGAGACGATCGAGCAGGGACAGGTGGCGCCGCTGGTGCCGGGCACGTACGACGGGCTGGTCTACCTGATCAAGCCCTCGCTGCCACTGGCCAACCTGCGGATCATCGTCGACGGCCCGCCGCCCGAGGTCTGATGCGGGTCTCCCATGCCTAGCTCGCGGATCGAGACCCGACTCGCCGATCTCCTGGCCGACGCCCGCGAAGCCCGGGACGCCGGCGACTGGCGGACCGCGCGGGCGCTGCTGGGTGCCGTCACCGCCCTCGACCCCGGCAACGCCGAGGCGGCGGCGATGCTGGCCGGCGCGGCGACCCGGCGGCAGATGACGCTGCTGTTCTGCGACCTGGTGGGGTCCACGGAGCTGGCCGACCAGCGGGATCCCGAAGAGGTCACCGCGATCATCGAGCGTTACCGGACCGCGTGCGCCGAGGTCGTCGACGAGCTCGACGGTCACATCGACGACCACCGCGGTGACGGGATGCTGGTGCTCTTCGGCTACCCGCAGGTGGACGAGGACGACGCCCGCCGCGGGGTGCTGTGCGGGCTGCGGATGGTCGAGCGGGTGCAGCAGCTGCACGGACCCGATCCGGACGGGCCGCGGTTGCAGGTCCGGGTCTCGGTGCACACCGACCTGGTGGTGGTGGCCGACGGGGTGACCGGCTCGACCGCCAACGAGGCGGCCCGGATCCAGCAGCTCGCCGACCCCGACACGGTGGTGATCAGCGACACCACCCAGGACCTGGTGTGGCCGTGGTTCGAGACCGAGTCCCTGGGTCTGCAGCCGCTCCGCGGGGTGTCCCGCCCGGTCGAGGTGTTCGCCGTCCGGGCGGCGCTGCCGGCCCCCCGCGGTCGGACCTGGAAGGACCGGACCAGCCCGTTCGTCAACCGTACGGCGGAGTTCTCCGCGATGCAGTGGCTGGCCCCGACGCCGATCGAGGTCGACGAGAAGGTGCCGGCGACCCCGAGCCCGGCGGAGGACGCGCCGACCGATCCGCCGCCGGCCGAGGGGGCGCGCGCGGTGTGCGTCATCGGTCCCGGCGGGATGGGCAAGACCCGGCTGACCCTGGAGGCGGCCCGTCGGCTCGGGCTGACCCCCCGTCCCTGCACCTGCTCGCGGATGCAGCGCAACGTCAGCCTGCACCCGTTCCGTGGTCTGCTCGAGCGCGCCTGCGGGATGGAGCCCGACGACGCGCCCAAGGTGCGGTTGGACAAGCTCCGGACCGCGCTGGCGTCGCTGCCCGGTGCCGCCGGGGCCGGCGACCCGGCCGACCTGCCCTTCCTGGCCGCGGTCTTCGACATCCCCCTGGGGCTCCTGTCGGCCCCCAGCGAGGTCCAGCCCGACCGGCTGCGCCGCCAGGCGCTGCTGGCCGCCGCCCAGCTGGTCCACGGTCACGCGCGCGGTGAACCGACGCTGATCTTCGTCGACGACGTGCAGTGGGCCGACCAGTCCAGTCTCGACCTGCTGGCGGTGCTGCTCACCCTGCCCGGACTGCGGATCACCATCGCCGCCCGGGACGGCTTCGAGCCGCCGTGGGAGGAGGCCCTGGTCCGCCGGATCGTGCTGGATCCGCTGGACGAGGACGCGACCGCCGAGCTGGTCCGGCAGACCCCGAGTGCGGCACAGCTGAGCCCGGAGCGCAGTCGCGAGCTGATGGAGCGCAGCGACGGGGTGCCGTTGTTCCTGGAGGAGCTGCTGCTGACGGCCCAGGAGACCGACACCGGTCGGATCCCGCACCGCTCGCTGCAGTTCAGCGCCTACCAGATCCCGCCCGCCCTGCGGGATCCGCTGCTGGCCCGGCTGTCCCGGCCGGAGGTGGATCTCGAGCTCGCCCAGCTGGCCGCCGTCATCGGTCGCGAGGTCGACCGCGATCTGCTGCACCGCGCCGTCGGGGTCGACGGGGTGGAGTTCGAGCGCCGACTCCGTACGCTGCTCGACGCCGGTCTGATGGAGCTGGCCGGCGCACAGCTGCGCTTCCGGCACGAGCTGATCCGCGAGGTCGCGTACGAGACCCAGCGCCGGACCGTGCTCAAGGAGCGGCACGGAGTGGTCGCCGACCTCCTGGCCACCGGGCCGGACGCCGGCCAGCGGGGCACCACGGTGGCCACCGCCTTCCACCTCGAGCAGGCCGGCCGGGTGGTCGACGCCGTGGGCACGCACCTCCAGATCGCCCAGGCCGACCAGGCCCTCGGTGCGCACGAGGAGGCCGTCGAGCGGCTGACCAGCGTGCTGGACCTGCTCGACCACCTGCCCGCCGGACTCGACCGGGACCGCACCGAGCTGGCCGTACGCGAGCTGCGCAGCTTCAGCGCCGTGACCGCGCGGGGCTACGCGGCGGTCGAGACCGCGGAGGACTACCCCCGCTGCCGGCAGCTGATCGAGGAGTCGGTCCGCGACATCGAGGTGCTGCCCTCCCTCGTCCGGCTGTGGACCTACTACGTGGCCCGCGGTGACTTCGCCCAGGCCCAGGGCATCAACGACGACATCGCCCGACGGTCGAGCGGGACCCCGTTCCCGACGATCTCCCTGGGGCGCGGCGTGGTCGACTTCTTCCGGGGCGACTTCCGGGGCGCCGAGCGGTCCCTGCAGGACGCGCTGGCCACCGGCTGGACGGCCGATCTGCAGGTCCCGGCGGAGTGGATGCTGCCGAACGACCCCCGGTCCGCGGGATTCGCCCACCTGATCCCCGCCCAGGTGGTGCTGGGCGACCGTGCCACCGCCGAGCGCACCGCGGCGGACGGTCTCGCCCGGGCCTCCTCGCTGCCGTACCCGATCGGTCCCTTCAGCGCCGGCTACGTCGAGTGCCTGCTGCTGGTGGCGCGCGGGATGGACGGCGACGTCACCGGGGCGCTGGAGGTCGGGCAGCGGATGGTCGCCGTGGCCGAGCGGCACGGCTTCGCGATCTGGAGCCTGAGCGGCCAGATGCAGTGCCTGCTCAGTGCCGTCCTGCTCGGCGACGTCAGCTGCCTGCCGGGGCTGGTCCAGGCCGTCGAGGTCTGGCACCAGGTGGTGGCCATCGACTCCTGGACCCCCTACTGGTTCACCAACGTGGGTCTGGCGCACCTGCTCACCGGCGACGCCGACACCGCGGTCACCTACTTCGACCGGTCCCTCGACGTCGCCTCGAGCACCGGTGCGGTGTTCTACACCGCCGAGACGCTCCGTGGACGCGGGGAGGCCCGGCGCGCACTGGGGGACGAGGACGCCGCCCGGGCCGACCTGACCGAGGCCCTGGCGGTCGCCGAGCGCCAGGGGGCGACGCTGTTCGCGACCCGGGCCCGCGCCTCCCTGGACGCACCCGCGACGGACAGGTCGGCATGACGGACCGGTCCTCGTGACGGGCAGGTCGGCGTGACGGGCAGGTCGGCGTGACGGGCGGGTGGGCATGAGGGCGGAACCCACCGACGACCGCGCCGTGCGGCGGATCGCGATCGTCGGCGGCGGCATGGCCGGGCTGTCCGCGGCCTGGCGACTGTCCGAGACCCTCGGGACCGACGCCGAGATCACCGTGTACGAGCAGGGGTGGCAGCTGGGTGGCAAGGGCGCCAGCGGTCGCGGACCGCACGGGCGGATCGAGGAGCACGGTCTGCACGTCTGGCTGGGCTACTACGACAACGCCTTCGCCCTGATGCGCGAGGTCTACCGCGACCTGGACCGGGAGCGGACCGACCCGGACTGCCCGATCCGCGGCTGGCGGGACGCCTTCTCCCCGGCCGGTCGGGTCGGGGTCGAGGAGCGGACCGGCCGGGGCTGGCAGCACTGGGTCGCGACCTTCAGCACCACCCGCGGCGAGCCGGGCGACGACGGGACACCCGGTGGCACCGCGTCGGTGACCGAGTTCCTGCGCCGGGGGGTCCGCCTGCTGGCCGACTTCTCCGCGTCCCTGCTGGAGATGCGGGCGGCCGGCCGGCCCGGCGGCACCGACCAGCCGCCGGGGGTGGTGCTGAGCGGGTCACCCCACCCGCCCCGACCGGCTGAGGGAGGTCAGCGAGCGGGCGACCTCGGTGGGCTCGTGCAGCAGGCCCAGTTCGCGGTGGTGATCGCCGCCGTCGAGGGCATCCGGCTGCTCGGCTCCGCGGTGCCGGTCGGCACCCTGGACGTGGTGGCCGAGCAGCTGGACCGGATGCGGGTCGACCTGGAGGTGGTGGTCGGACGCGGCGACCCGAGTCTGCGCCGACTGGGTGACCTGGTCGACCTCGTGGTCACCTGCTGCCTGGGCATCGTCCGCGACCGGCTGCTGCTGGATCCCCGGGGCTTCGGGGCGATCGACGACGAGGACTTCCGCGGCTGGCTGCGGCGGCACGGGGCCCGGTCCGGGACCTGTGAGTCCGCCCTGGTCCGGGGCATGTACGACCTGGTCTTCGCCTACGCCGACGGCGATCGGGACCGGCCGCAGTTCTGCGCGGGTCTGGGGCTGTTCCTGGCCGGCAAGTTCTTCTTCGACTACCGCGGCTCCCTGTTCTGGCACATGAGGGCCGGGATGGGGGACGTCGTCTTCGCCCCGCTCTACCAGGCGCTGCGCGACCGCGGCGTCCGGTTCGCCTTCTTCCACCGGCTCGATCGGCTCCGGCTCTCCGAGGACCACCGCCGGATCGCGTCCATGATCATCACCCGGACCGCCACCCCGGTCGACGGCGGCGACTACGACCCGCTGATCATGGTCGACGGTCTGCCCTGCTTCCGGTCCGAGCCGGACCACGACCGGCTGCACGACGCGCCGGCGACCCTGGAGCTGCACGTGGGTACGGACGTGGACACGATCGTGCTGGCCGCCTCGATCGGCTCGCTGGCCGAGCCCTGTGCCGAGCTGCTCGCCGACTCCCCCCGCTGGCGGTCCATGATCGACGGGGTGGCGACCGTGGCCACCCAGTCCCTCCAGCTGTGGCTGCGGTCCTCCGAAGCCGCCCTGGGCTGGGACTTCCCGGCCTCGACGGTGAGCGGCTACCAGCCGCCGTTCGACACGTACGCGTCCATGACGCACCTGCTGCCCCGGGAGCAGTGGCCCACCGACGACCGGCCGGCGACCCTGGGTTACTTCTGCGGTTCGTTGCGGCTGGACGACCCGGACTCCGACCCGCAGGCGGTGGTGACGGCGAACGCCACCCGCTTCCTCGACGAGCACGCGGGTCACTTCTGGCCGAACGCCGCCGGACCCGACGGCTTCGCCTGGAACGAGCTGGTCGACGGCGACGGCACCCGGGGCAGCGGTGCGGACCGGCTGTCCGGGCAGTACGTGCGGGCCAACGCGGAGGGAT
Organism: Microlunatus sp.; assembly: GCA_048594465.1. Classification (GTDB taxonomy): domain Bacteria; phylum Actinomycetota; class Actinomycetes; order Propionibacteriales; family Propionibacteriaceae; genus Microlunatus. The sequence continues at coordinate 7,272 of JBMDXL010000844.1, forward strand.
CCCAGCGCTACGTGCAGTCTCTGCCGGGCAGCCAGCGCCATCGCCTGCGGGTGGACGAGTCCGGCTACGAGCACCTGGTGCTGGCGGGTGACTGGACCAACTGCGGACTGAACGCCGGCTGCATCGAGGCGGCCACCATGAGCGGGCTGGAAGCGGCCAACACCGTCCTCGGTGACCCGCTGATGACGCGGATCAGCGGCAGCTGGTACGGGGTCGGCGGGTGAGCTCCCCGGAGTCGACGGCCCCCGACGAGGCCTTCGCCGCCGAGGCCCGCCGGCTGGCCGGGCTCGCCTTCGACGCGGTGATGAGCGACGTGCCGCCGCAGCTGGAGCAGATGCCGCCGGAGCTGGAGCCGGCCGACGCGGTCCGCTGGATCGGCGACCGGGTCACCGAGCTGGTGGCCGGCTTCGCCGAGCTGCCGCTGGACCGCCTGCTGGACGCGACGGGGCCGGCAAGCGGCACGCCACCCACGCAGCCGGACCCGCCGACCACCCGCGGCGAACCGCTGACCGTGACGGTGCCGGCCGGTGGGCTGGGCGAGGTGCGGGTGTGGGTCCACCCGGTCGGCGACCTGGGGACCGGCACCCTCCGGTTCCGGCTGGGCGATCTGCACCCCGCCGCCGGGGAGCCGTTGCCCGGCGACCTGGCGGTGTTCGTGCCGTCCGAGGTCGAGGTCCACGGCGCGGTCACCTCCACCCTGCTGCGCTACCCGGTGCCCGCCGGCACCCGGCCCGGACGACACGAGGGTCTGGTGCTGGCGTACGGCGTCGCCGACGCGGTGGTGCCGGTGACGGTGGTGGTCACGTGAACGCGTCGATGGCTCAGACGCTGCGGGAGTACGCGGAGCTGACCCGGGCTGCGATGGCCGAGACCGTCGCCGGGGGTCAGCCGGCCGGCTACCTCTACGACCTGGTCCGCGACTACACCTCGCGGGAGGGCAAGGGCCTGCGGCCCGGTCTGCTGCTGGCCGCCGCCGACGCCTGCGGCGCCGCGACCCGGACCGCCCTCCCGGCCGCGGCGGCGCTGGAGCTGCTGCACACGGCGTTCCTGATCCACGACGACGTCGAGGACCACAGCCGGCTCCGGCGGGGCCGCCCGACGCTCCACGAGCTGCACGGGGTGGCGCTGGCGGTCAACGCGGGCGACGCGCTGGCCAACCTGGCCGTCCGCCCGTTGATGTCGCCGGCCTTCCCGCGCTACCGCTCGCGCGAGGTGCTGGCGGAGCTGCGGATGGCGATCCGGCAGACCACCGAGGGCCAGGCGCTGGAGCTCGGCTGGCGCCGGCACGCCGTGGTCGACCTGGCCCCGCTGGACTACCTGGAGCTGGTCGGCCGGAAGACCTGCTGGTACACCACGATGGCGCCGCTGCGGATCGGGGCGCAGCTCGGTCGCTGGCGGCCGGAGCCGGTGGCGCTGGACCGGCTCGGCTTCCTGGCCGGCGGCGCCTTCCAGATCCGCGACGACATTCTCGATCGGGCCCCCGGGGGCCAGGCCGGGAAGACCCCGCGCAGTGACGTGGTGGAGGGCAAGCGGACGTTGGTGCTGATCCACCTGCTGTCGGTCGCCGCCCCGGCCGAACGGGCCTGGGTGGTGGACTATCTGCGACGCGAGGCCGACGACCGGAGCCCGGCCGACGCCGAGCA
>JBMDXL010000845.1:0-3649 GCA_048594465.1 Microlunatus sp.
ATGACCCGGGCGAGAGGCGTCACGACCCGGTGGGGGCGGCCCGGTGAGCGCGGCGGTCGCCCGTCGAGTCTGCTGCTCGGGGTCGTTGTCGCCTTGGTGCTGTCGGCCGGACTGGTCGTCGACGGTGGCCGCAAGACCGCGGCCGCGCGCGACGCCGAGGCTGTCGCGGCTGGTGCCGCCCGGGCCGGGTTGAACGCGGCCGCGACCGGTCGTCTGGCCGGCCGCGCCGACACCAGCGCTGCTGTGTCCGCCGCCCGATCGTTCCTGGCCGGCGCCCCCGAGGTGTCTGGATCTGTCCAGCTCCTGCCCGGCGGCCGGCTCCGGGTGACCACCCAGTCGACGCAGCCCACCCGCTACCTGTCCCTGGTCGGGATCCCGACGGTGACCGGCCGCGGCGAAGCGACCGCTGACCTCATCGGAACAGGAGACGGCTGATGCGCATCCTCCGCGGGATAGCGGCGCTCCAAGCCCTGACCGCCCTCCTGGTCGGCATCCCCGTCGGCCTGGCTGTCTTCGGCGGCAACCCGCTGCCCAGTGGGCTGTCGTGGGAAGCCGCCGGACAGGCCCTGCTCCGGCCGGCGTCGGACCGCGTCCTGATCGGGATCGTCGCCCTCGCCGGCTGGCTGGTCTGGGCCGCGTTCGCCGCATCCGTGGTCGCCGAGATCGCCAACGCCCTACCCGGCCGGCGGATCCACCTGCAGCTGCCCGGCCTGGGCCTTGGACAGAAGTTCGCCGCCGTCCTGATCATCGCCGTCGTCGCCATGATCGCGACACCGCACGGGACGCCCACAGCGATCGCTGAGCCTCGCAGTCCCGCGCCATCACCGACCGTGACCGTGTCCGCACCGCAGACTCCCGTCACACCGCTGGTCACCCCCACCCACGACACGTCCACAGCGTCTCCGGCCGAGACCGCCAAGACGACGAAGCCCCCGCAGAAGCGGCAGCAGGTGCACGTGGTGGAACGCGGGGACTACCTGTGGAACCTGGCCGACCGGTATCTCGGCGACGGCTCCCGCTGGAAGGAGATCGCCGCCGCCAACCCCGGCATCGACCCCGACCGCATCGACGTCGGCCAGCGGCTGATCATCCCGATCGACCGCACACACACGGCCCACAAGTCCGACCCAGCGAAGCGAGTCGCCGCCCGCGACGGTGACACCGTCCGCGTCGAGCGCGGCGACTCACTGTCCACCATCGCCGACGACCTGTACGGCAGCTCGAAGCACTGGCCCGACCTCTACGAGGAGAACGAGGACCAGATCGCCGATCCCGATCTGATCGAGGTTGGACAGAACCTGCAGCTGCCCGACCGGCGGATCCTCGCCGACACCGACCACCCGGTTCACCATGCGCCGGCGAAGGCGTCCGACGACGCCGAGCGTGAGGTCGACGACCGCGACACGACCGAGGTTGAGACGGCCCCCGAGGCGCCCCCTCAGCAGGCCCCTGACCGTGAGCAGGCAGCCCCAGTTCCTCCACCGCAGACACCCCGCCCCGCTCAGCCAGCTGAGACGGCCCGCCCCGCCGAACCCGGCACCGTCACGCAGACCAACGACGGCGCTGGACAGAACCGCGACCAGGTCGCGCCGGCCGAGGCCGCGTCCGTTGGGCTGCTCCTGGCGGCCGGCCTGATCACCGTCTTGCGCAGTCGCCGCCGGCGTCAGCTCCACGCCCGCCCGCCGGGGCGGCAGGTTCCCCTCCCCAGCCCGGACGCGACCGTGTTCGAGCACGAGGTCGAGGCTCAACATCAGCCGCTCCGGTTCGAGCATCTGGACCTGGTGACGAAGGCGATCGCCGTGCACTGCCGCCAGACCGGCGCTGACCTGCCCGCTCTCACCGCGGTGCGGGTCGCTGACGAGCGGATCGACCTGCTGTTCAGCCAGCCCGCCGCCAGCGGCCCGCCAACGGGGTTCGAGGTCGGCGCCGACGGTTCGGTGTGGACGGTTCACGCGACCGATGTGGCAGCGGTCCGGGCCGTGGAAGGCGTCGACGACGCCATCCCGCCCTATCCGGCCCTGGTGACCGTGGGGCTCGATCCTGACTCTGCTCACGTCCTGATCAACCTCGAGGCGGTGGCGGCGTTGACGATCGCCGCCGACCACGCCGACGACGGCGCCCGGATGATGGCCACCCTGGCGATCGAGCTGGCCCTGTCGCCTTGGAGCGCGGACCTCGACGTCACCTTCGTCGGACCGATGCTGCCCGGCTTCGTGGAAGGGCTGGACCATCCCGCCGTCACCCAGATCGACGACGCCAACCGGGTCCTGGCCGGGTTGGAGCATCGCGCAGCTGCCCGCCGGCGCCACCTCACCGACGACACCACGATTGGACAGAAGCGGCTCGACCCGGACCTCGCCGACGCCTGGTGCCCCCACGTCGTCCTGTTCGGCCAGGAGCTCGACCCCGACCAGGCGCAGCGCCTCGCCGCAGTGGTGACCGACCTCCCACGCGTGGCGATCGCCGCCGTCACCACCCACGAGGACCTCACCGGCTGGCGGTACGACCTGTCCGCCGGCGGCGACGCTCACCTGACACCGTTCGGCTGGACGCTGACGCCCCAGCTGGTCACCGACGAGCAGTACCAGCAGCTCCTCGAGCTGGTGGCCACCAGCGGCACCGACGACACCGCACCAGCGCCCTGGTGGGACCACGACGCCGACCCCATCGCCGAGACGTTCCCGGCCACGGTCACCCCGCTCCTCAGCGCCGACAGCGCCCCTGAATCGCCGGCAGAGGAGACCGCGTCAGAGGAGGCTGCTGGCGGCGACCGGGCGGTCGCTGCCTCGACGGTGACTCGGACCAGGTCGTCGACGCCACGCGTCCTCCACGCCTTGAGCCGCGACGATGAGGCGGCCACCACAGACCATCTGGTCGACAACCAGGGCGATGAGGACCTGGTCGACGACGAGGCGTGGCGGGCGTTGACCACACTGCCTGAAGCGGACCGCCCGACGCTGCGTCTCATCGGAGAACCTGAGCTGGTCGGCGCGCGGGGACCGGCGAACCGGCGGTACCGGCAACGGTCCCTGGAGATCCTCTTCTACCTCCTCGAGCATCCCGGCACCACCAGGACCAGGGTGACCGACACGTTCAGCCTCAGCCGCGACTACGCCAAGTCGATCATCAGCAACCTCCGCAAGACCCTCGGCGTCGACGACGCCGGCGACCCGTACCTGCCGGAGATGGGGCAGGGCTACCGACTCCACGACGCGGTGACCTGCGACCTCTACCTCGTCGACCAGCTGATCGGACACGGCGTCAACACCGCCCCTGACGCGGCGCTGATCCGGATCTTGTCGATGGTCCGCGGGACACCGTTCCTCGGAGCCGACGACTGGGAGCTCGGGTACAACCTGCAGGCGAACCGGGCCAACATCTCCTCCAAGCTGACCGACGCCGCCCACGAGCTTACGGGCCGCGCGGTGGCCGCCGGGAACCTTCCGCTGGCGCGGTGGGCCAACGCGCAGGGCCGGACCGCGGATCCGCTGAATCAGACCCTGATGGCCGACGCTGTGCGGATCGAGACCCGCGCCGGGAACCGAGCTGAGGTCACCCGGCTCGCCGACCGGATGTCAGCCACCGCCCGGGAGCTCGGCTCTGACCTGACCGACGACGCCAAGGAGGTCCTCCGAGATGCCATCGCCAT
>JBMDXL010000846.1:0-2550 GCA_048594465.1 Microlunatus sp.
GAGCACCCACGCCCCGCGGCGCCGGATCCTGGCCGCCGCGCTGCCCGCGGCGCTGCTGGCCGGCCTGACCGCCACGGCGGTCCCGACCGGCGCCGCGTCCGCCGCCGGCGACGACGGCGAGCCGCCGCCGCCCCCGAAGACCATCACCATCTCCGGACTGGGCGACCCGTTCTACGGCGACGACCTCACCTTCAACGTCCGCGCCAGCGGCGGGGACAACTGGATGAGCGTCTTCGACGGTGACCCCGCGGACGAGCGGCGCGTCTTCGGCCCGGTGGAGATGAGCAACGTCGACGCGACCCCGGTCCGCATCCCGACCACCGGGACCTACCGCGCCGGGCAGACCTACCGCTTCGTGGTCTCGGCGACCAACGACGTCAACACCGGGACCAAGGGGTTCACCTTCACCCCGAAGTTCATCCCGAGCTCGCTGACCCCGGCCGGGTTCTCGACCGAGTACGGCGTGCCGCTGTTCGGCCGTCTCGACGCGACCATCCCCACCACTGTCGCGCCGGGCGGCGGCACGATGGCGCTGAAGCGGGGCGGCGCCGTCACCGCACGCACCCCGCTGCGCACGGACGGCACCTACGGGATCACCGACCTCGGCATGACGCCCGGGACCTACGAGAACGTGCAGTTCTACTACGAGGGCGACCAGAACTACGCGGCGCAGGCGCTGGGCACGGGGCTGGTCACCGCGACGGTCACCGTGGCCCGCCAGGCCACGACCACCACCGCGGCCCTCACCCGCGCCCAGGTCGTCACCGGCGACCCGCTCGAGGTCCTGGCCTCCGTCGCGCCGACCAACGGAGAGTCCGTGGTCAACCCGGCCGGCCGCCTCGAGGTGCACGTGAGCCCCGACGGCCAGGCCTTCGAGAAGATCGCCGACGTCGCCTACCCCGGGGGCAAGCAGCAGGTCCGCGTGCCGGTCACCGACTGGGCCCGCGATCACCCCGGGGTGTGGACGGTCCGCACGGTGTACGCCGGGGACGACGTCTCCCGCTCCTCGGCGGCCGACTCGACGCTGCAGGTCGTGCCGCCCGGCACCGGCATCAAGGCGACCTCGACCGCGCTCACCCTGAGCTCGGCGACGACCACGGTGCAGAGCACCACGCCGGTCACCGCGACCGCCGCCGTGACCTCGGCCGCCGGCCCGGTCACCAGCGGCTCGGTCCAGTTCACCGTCCGCGGCGTCGCCGTCGCCACCGTGCCGGTCGGCGCCGACGGCCGGGCCACCGCCCCGATCACGGCGGCCAGCACCGGCGAGTCGCTGGTCGTCGCGTCGTACCTCGGCACCACCGAGCTCAGCGCCTCGGCCAGCCCCGCCAGCCCGCTGATCGCGAGCCCGGCGCCCACGACCACGACGGTCACGGTCCCGACCCAGCCCGCGCCGCCGGGCAGCATCCTGTCGATGCAGGTGCGGGCCAACGGCTCGACGCTGGTCCCGAGCGGGACGGTCGTGGTCACGGAGGGCTCGACGTTCCTCGGCTCGGTGGCGCTGGCCAACGGCCAGGCCCAGCTGAAGCTGCCGGTGCTGAGCGCCGGCACCCACCAGCTCACGGTGGCCTACGCGGGCAGCCAGCAGGCAGACCGGTCCACCACGACCGTGGCCTACCCGGTCGCGGCCCCGGGCCCGGTGGGCAAGCAGGCCTCGAGCACCGCGCTCAAGGTCAAGAAGGTCAAGAAGGGCAAGGCCAAGGTCGTGGTCAGCGTGACCTCGAACCTGGCCACGGCCGGCACCGTGCAGGTCCTCCGGGGCGGCAAGGTCGTCGGCACCGCCACCCTGACGGAGGCCGCGCGCGGTCAGGTCATCCTGACCACGAAGCGGCTGCCGAAGGGGGTCAGCAGGCTGACCGCCCGATTCCTGGGCTCCGCCACCGTCGACGCCTCGCAGAGCGCGGTCGTCAAGGTGAGGGTCACGTCCCAGGGCAAGGCCGCCCGCTAGGCCCCCCACCCCCCGCCGAGCGGTCGGCCCCGTGCACTGGGGCCGACCGCTCGGTCGCACGTTTCGGGCCCGTGACGGCTGGGTATCGCCCCCTCGCCCTCGGGGGCCGCCCACCGGACGCGATGTCGGGACGGGACGCGTGGACAGCGCGTAACCTCACGTCATCGCCACCGTTGTTACCGGCGAGTCAGCCCTGCACCCGCGCAGGGCCGGCTGGGAGGGGACGGGCAGCGGGTGCCCGGCCGACAGGGGAGTGCGCTCATGGGTGTGGAGATCAAGATCGAGGGGCTGACGAAGTCCTTCGGCAAGCAGCTGATCTGGGGTGACGTCACCCTCACGATCCCCCCGGGCGAGATCTGCGTGATGCTCGGCCCGTCCGGCACCGGCAAGTCGGTGCTGCTCAAGACCATCATCGGACTGCTCAAGCCCGACCGCGGCTCGGTCGTCATCGAGGGCACCGACATCGCCTCCTGCTCGGAGAAGGACCTCTACGAGATCCGCAAGCTCTTCGGCGTGCTGTTCCAGGACGGCGCGATGTTCGGCTCGATGAACCTCTACGACAACGTCGCCTTCCCGCTGCGCGAGCACACCAAGAAGTCCGAGTC
>JBMDXL010000847.1:0-11412 GCA_048594465.1 Microlunatus sp.
CGCCGCGAGAGCCCGGTCGCCGACGTGCTTGAAGACGGTGAACTGCCACCCTCGCGGGTCGATGTAGGGCACGGCCAGGAGCGGCAGGCCACCGACGTGGTCGATGCGGATGTGCTCGCCGACGGAGTCGAACATGCGCGGCACGACCCACACCCGCAGTCCCTGACCGTGGGCGATCCGCACCATCGAGGTGAGCAGCTGGTCCTGAGTGCGGGAGAAGGCGATGATGACGCCCTCGGCGCCGGTCTCGCGGATGGCCTGCCGGATGGTCTCCGGCGCCCCCAGGTACGGGAAGGCGGCGGCGTCCTCGTCGTGCTCGGGACCGAACCACGGGGGCTCGGCGTCCAGCAGACCGACCACGGAGAGCCCGAGCTCGGGACTGGACCGGAGCCGTTCGATGATCCGGTGGGCCACCCGGCCGTTGCCCACGACGAGGACCGGGGACACCAGGTGGTCGTGCCGGCGCAGACGCCGCTGGACCACGGCCCGGACGGCGCGGCTCAGCAGCACCACGACCGCCGCGCAGATCCAGAGCTTGGCCACCGGTCGGCCGAGCTGGCCGGGGAGACCGAGGAGGATCAGCAGACTCAGCAGCAGCATGGCCGCGAGCGCCTGGGCCGCGAGGACCGGCCCGATCTCGTCCAGGAAGCGGCGGTCCAGCTTGCGCCGGTAGGTCTTGCGGAGCGCGAGGACGACGATCACCAGCGGGACGTAGAGGGCCAGCAGCCACGGCGAGGGAACCTGCTCCCCGGTCACCGTCGCCCACCAGACGCCCACCGCGACGGCGACCACCATCGCCACCACGTCGATCGCCACCGTGATCGTCGTGCTCAGCGGGTTCGACCGGGCCCGCTCGCCGAAGGTCTTGCGCGGCCGACGGGCGACGGGCACGACGGGGTTGTCCACCGACGGGCTCTCACGGTCCAGCATCGACATCACGGCTCACTTCTGCTCGGGGGTGCACCAGTGTTCTCCCCCGAGAACGGCGGCTGCCGTACGGCTCCGCCCGGGCCGACGGCGCGACCCAGGTGTCCGGCTGGGCGATCCGAGCGGCCACGCCGACGGGCTCGGCCCGACACCGGGTCACTCACGCTGCGATGATAGATAAGTTTGCCCGCCAGCGGTACGGGGCTCGCGGTCCGTCCCGCGGGCCACCGCTTTGCCTCATGTGGCGACCTGGTCGCGGCTGACGACCCTCTCCTAAACTCAGCTCCTGCGCGAAGGAGGAGCAGGCGTGGGACGACTCGGGGCTCTCGGTCCGAAGGGTGGGGTGCTCTGCGCCGCGGGAGCGGTGCTGCTGGCGGTGCTCGCCAACGTCGCCATCCTGCTCGCCCAGCCCTTCGGGGCGACGCAGGGGATCCCCATCGACCAGACGGGTCCGGTCGGGGCCGTCATCGGCGCCATCGTGCCCTTCGTCTGGCTCTTCCTGTTCGCCGGCATGGGTACGGCGTTCTGGCTGGTGGCCCGCACGGACCAGCGGATGAGTCGGCGCGCCTGGCTGGTCGTGGCCCTGATCGTGCTCTGCGTCACCTACCCCGCCTACACCGGCAGCCTCAACCGTCCGGTCGTCGCCCTGGTCGGGAACGTCGTGGTCATCACCGTCGCCACTCTCGCCGTGGTCTCCCTCCGGCCGGTGTCCCGCCTGGGCGCCGGTCTGCTGGTGCCCGTCATCGCCTGGGTGCTGCTCGCCTCGATCGCTCTGGTCGCTCTGATCACGGGACAGCGCTTCTAGCGGAGCGCCGGGCCGCCGAGTCAGTCGGGTGTCTCGGGCGACCGGGGGGACTTCGGGCTCACCGGGCTGGCCGCGGAGACCGTCTTCTTGCCCGACGGCTCGCTCTTCTTGCTCGGTTTCGCGGTGGCCTCGGGGGCGGCCCGGGTGGGCGCGGTCGCGGCCGGGGTCGGGGTGGCCCGGGCGGCCTTGGCCCGGTTGGCGGCCTCGGCGTCGACCACCAGACCGCCCTGCTCCAGCTCGGCGTCCAGGGTCGGCGACCCGTGCACCGCGGCCACCGGGGTGATCACCAGGGCCGCGGCACCGCCGGCGACGATCCACTTCGTACGGGTGCGCATGGAACCAGACAACCCCGCCGGGATGAGGCACCCGGGAGACGACGATGAGAGACCTCTCATCGGGCTCAGCCCGCGCTGCGCACCAACCGCTCGGCGGCGTCGACGATCTGCTCGGTCTCGGCCTCCCAGTGCGGCTCCTGGCCCCGGTACGGACCGGTGGCCAGGGACACCACGACGCCCGCGGCCCGCAGCCGCAGCTCGACCGGGTCGACCCGGGCGTCGAAGACCGGCATCCAGGTCCGCACCAGCTGCGACACCCGGGCGGCCTGCACGGTGCTCATCCGCTGCACCGTGGACAGGTGCGCGATCAAGCAGGCCAGGTCGTCGGCGCGCCGCCCCGGTCCGACGGTGTCGATGTCCAGCAGCCCGGTGACCCGCCCGTCGGCGACGAACAGCTGCCCCTCGTGGAAGTCGCCGTGGGTCGGCTCGCTGCCCGGTCCGATCCCCGCCAGACCGCTCCGGACCTGGTCGACGAGCCACTGCAGCCGGCTCTCCAGCGCCGGCAGGGCCGCGGCCACCATCGCCGCGTACTGGTCGATCGCGTCGGTCCACGGGTTGCGCCGGGGCAGGGTGGCCACCTCCCGCGGCATCGCGTCCAGCAGACCGACCAGCTGCTCGGCGGTGCACGGCGGCTCGGGGTCGAAGATCGCCTGGGCCAGCGGGCGACCCGGCAGCTGCGGCAGCACCAGCAGGCAGTCGTCGGTCGCGGCGGCCACCTGCGGGGCCGGCAGACCGGCGCCCAGCAGCAGCTGGTGCCGGCGCAGGGTCGGCTCGAACAGCTTCTGCCGGAGCACCTTGATGTAGAACACCGACCGCCGGCCCTCGATCGGCACCGTGGCCCGCAGCACCGCCCGGCGGCGCGGGCGGTAGCCGATCATCTCCAGCTCGACCTGCTCGGTCTCCACCAGCTCGGGCGTGATCTCGTACGCGTGCAGCAGCGCGGCGACCTGCTCGGGGTAGGCGGCCCGGACCAGGCCGGGCAGATCGGGGTCACGGGGATAGAGCCAGACGGCGACCTCCCGCTGCCCGTCGGCGAAGATCACGGCGCGCTCGTCGGTCTCGGTCCGCCCGCCGACGCGGACGCTGGCCCCCAGCAGCTCGTTGCGCCGACCGAACGGCCAGTCCACCACTGCCGTGTACGTGGCGGTGGTGGAGCGCTGCGGGTGCGCGTCGACGTGGTCCAGCTGCCAGCTCACCAGGGTGCCGCCGCCGTGGTCGACCGCGGCGCGCAACAGCTCCTCGACGGCGGTCGAGGTCAACAGCACGGAGCCGTCGGGATCGGGATTCACGGTCGGGGGTCCTCCAGCGGCCGTTCGGATCGGTCAAAGCGGTCGGACGATCCTCGCACGTCGGGGGCCGGATCCACGGGCACCTCGGGCCGGACCCACCGCCGCCCCGAGCTGGATGTATCAGGGCGGGCCGGGCACACTCCTCGAAGAGACATGAGCCCGAAGCCGCGGTCCCCGCGTCAGCAGCCCCACCCGCCGGCGTCCGACCGACCCGACGGCCGACACCGGTCCGACGAACGGAGCCCCGCGATGCCCGGGAAGCTGGAGGACGGCCTCGCCACCCGCGCCGGTCGGTTGTTCGCGGCCTACCGCGCCGGGGACGAGGCGGTGATGGCCGACCTGGTCCGCACCCTGACCCCGATCCTGTGGCACACCGTCCGCGGGGTCCGACTGGACACCGCGGCCGCGGAGGACGTGCTGCAGACGGTCTGGTTGACCCTGGTCCGCAAGGCCGACACCATCACCGAGCCGCAGGCCGTGCTGCAGTGGATGGTGGTGACCACCCGCCGCGAGGCCTGGCGGGTGGCCAAGGCCGCCGCCCGCGTCCGGCCGGAGGACTTCGAGTCAGCGATCGGCGAGGACCAGACCCCGAGCCCCGACTCGGTCGAGGCCGACGTGTGCGCGGCGGACACCCGGTCGCGGCTCTGGGAGCACATCCAGCAGCTGCCGGAGCGCTGCCAGAGCCTGCTGCGGGTGATCGCCTTCGCCGACCGCCCCGACTACGCCGAGCTGGCTCGGTCCCTCGGGATGCCGCAAGGCAGCATCGGACCCACCCGTGGCCGATGCCTGGCGAAGCTCCGGCTCGCCCTCGCCGCCGATCCTGCCTGGGAGGCACGATGAGCACCCACGACCCCCGCCCCCGTGACCGGGCCACCGTCGACGACCGCGAGCTCGCCCTGGCCGCGGAGCAGCTCGGGGACGACGACGAGGCTCTGCTCGCCGCACTCCGGGCCTGCTACGAGGACGCGGACCCGGTCCCCGACGGCCTGGTCGAGCGGATCCAGTTCGAGATCACCCTGGACGCGCTGCACGCCGAGCTGGCCACGCTCACCTCGCTGGACCTGGCTGGCAGCGGCGCCCGGAGCGCCTCGACCGAGTCCATCCGGACGGTCACCTTCACCGCCGAGTCGGTGACCACGATGGTCACCATCAGCCCGCAGACCGGCGGCACCGTCCGGGTGGACGGCTGGGTCGCCCCGGGAGCCGGGCTGCTGGTCGAGGTGCTGCTGACCGACGGCGCGCGCCGGACCCACACCGACGAGGACGGCCGGTTCGTGCTCGAGGACCTCCCGGCCGGTCTGGCCAAGTTCGCCCTGCACACCACCGAGGCGGACGGGTCACCGCACACGGTCGTCAGCCCGACGATCGAGCTGTAGAACAGCAGGTATGGAGCGACCCCGGCTGCAGCTCACCTCGATCACCGTGGGGACCGACGACCCGCACGCCCTGGCCGCCTTCTACGCCGAGCTGCTGGGCTGGCGGGTCACCGCCGACGACCCGCCCACCGGCGACGACCCCGGCTGGGCCCAGGTGAAGCCGCCGACCGGCGAGTCGGGCCCGACCCTGAACCTCGAGGGTGAGCGGAGGTTCGTCCGACCGGTCTGGCCCGCGACCGAGGGCGGGCAGAACGCGACCCAGCACCTGGACATCTGGGTGCAGGACCTGGCGGCGGCGACCGCCTGGGCGGTCTCGGTCGGGGCGGTGCTCGCCGAGGACCAGCCGCAGGACGACGTCCGGGTCCTGTTCGACCCGAGCGGCCACCCGTTCTGCCTGTTCCGCTAGCGGTCGGCCCGCCCGCCCGACCGGGTCACCGGGCGGGCAGCAGCCCGACCTTGGCGTACACGTCGGCGACGGTCTTGGCCGCGACGTCGCGGGCCCGGGTCGCGCCGTCGGCCAGGATGGCCTCCAGCTCGCCCCGCTCACCCAGCAGCTCCAGCGTCCGCTCCCGGAACGGGGTGGCGAAGGCGGCCACTGCGTCGGCCACCGCCCCCTTCAGGTCGCCGTAGCCCTTCCCGTCGAAGTCGCTGACCAGCTGCTCGACCGTGGTCCCACTCAGGGCGCTCAGGATGGTCAGCAGGTTGGAGACACCGGGCTTGGCGGTCTCGTCGAAGGAGATCGTCCGGTCGGAGTCGGTCACCGCGGACTTGATCTTCTTGACGTTGACCCGCGGCTCGTCGAGAAGGTTGACCAGCCCGGCGGGCGAGACGGCCGACTTGCTCATCTTGGCCGTGGGGTCGGCGAGGTCCTGGATCTTGCCGACCGCCCGGATGATGTGCGGCTCCGGGACGGTGAAGGTCTGCCCGTAGCGGGCGTTGAACCGCACGGCCAGGTCGCGGGTGAGTTCCAGGTGCTGCCGTTGGTCCTCACCGACCGGCACCTTGTCGGCCTGGTAGAGCAGGATGTCGGCGGCCATCAGGATCGGGTAGGTGAAGAGACCGACGTTGGCGGCGTCGGCGCCGGCCTTGGCCGCCTTGTCCTTGAACTGGGTCATCCGGTTGGCCTGGCCGAAGCCGGTCAGGCAGCTCAGCACCCAGGCCAGCTGGGTGTGCTCGGGCACGTGCGACTGGATGAAGACCACCGACTTCTGCGGGTCGATCCCCGCGGCCAGCAGCTGCGCCGCACCCAGCAGGGTCTGCTCCCGACGCAGCGCCGGATCCTGGTCCAGGGTCAGCGCGTGGAGGTCGGCGATGCCGTAGAAGGCCTCGAAGTCGTCCTGCATCGGCACCCACTGCCGCAGGGCTCCCAGGTAGTTGCCCAGGTGCAGCGAGTCGGACGTCGACTGGGCCAGGGACAGCGCGCGGGGACGGTGGGAGTCGGTGGACATGGCGGCCATTGTTCCACGGGCCGCGCGGTCGTCAGGGGGTTTTCGGACCGCCGGCCGGCGTCTCGGCCACCGTGGCGTCGGTGGTCGGGGGGACCCCGGTCGGCACCCGCTTCAGCTCGAGCCGCGCCGCCCGGCGACCGTCCAGCTCGGTCACCGTGAGCTCCAGCCGTACGGTCTCGTCGTCGTCCTCCCCCGGCAGCAGCGCCTCGACCTCGACCCGGGCGCCCAGCGTCGGGAGGTGGCCACGGGCCGCCATGAAGAAGCCGGCCACCGTGTCGTACGGGCCTTCGGCCAGCACGAAGCCGGTCTGCTCGGTGACGTCGTCCAGGGTGCTGAGTCCGTCCACCTCGAAGGTGTCGGGCCGGGACTGGTGCGAGGAGGGGACGACGACGTCGTACTCGTCGGTGATGTCGCCCACCAGCTCCTCGACCAGGTCCTCCATGGTCACGATGCCGGCGGTGCCGCCGTACTCGTCCAGCACGATGGCCAGGTGGCAGCTCTCCCGCCGCATGTCCGACAGCGCCCGCAGGACCCGGACGGTGTCGGGCAGGCTGACCACGGGGCGGACCAGGTCCGCGACCGGGGTCGAGCGGTTGCTCACCTCGGGATCGAGCAGGTCGCGGACGTGAACGAAGCCGATGATGTCGTCGGCGGAGTCACCCATCACGGGATAGCGCGAGTGCGGCGCCTGCAGGACCTCGCGGACCGCCTTGTACGCGGGCAGGTCGCCGGGCAGGAAGTCCACCTCGGTCCGCGGCAGCATCACCTCGCGCAGACCCCGGGAGCCGGCGTCGAAGACGTCGTCCACGATCCGGCGCTCCTCGTCGCCCAGCGTCGAGGACCCGCTGACCAGGGCACGGATCTCCTCGTCGGTGACCTCCTCGCGACCGGCGTTGGGGTCGCCGCCCAGGATCCGCACGACGACGTTGGTGGAGACCCCGAGCAGCCAGATCACCGGCCGGGCAAGCTTGGCGATGAAGTCGACCATCGGAGCCAGCGCCAACGCGAAGGCCTCCGACCGCTGCAGCGCGAGACGCTTGGCCGTCAGCTCACCCAGCACGATGGACACGTAGCTGATGATCGCGGTGATGATCACCAGGGCGATCGTGTCCGCCGCCGTCTCCGGGAGCCCGGGGAACACCGACCGCAGGGCGGGGCTGAGGGCGGCGGCCAGGGTCGCGCCGCCGAACGCGGCCGACAGGAAGCCCGCCAGGGTCACACCGATCTGCACCGCGGACAGGAAGCGGTTGGGGTTCTCGTTCAGGCGGGCGACCGTGCGGCCGCGCGAACCGCGGTGAGCCAGCTGCTTGACCTGGCTGTCGCGCAGGGACACGAGCGCCATCTCCGCCCCGGCGAAGACCCCACCCACGCAGATGAACAGCAGGATGAGGGCGGCGTTGAGGATCAGGTCGGGGGTCATCGTCGGGTGGTCACGGTGCCGGAGGCGCAGAGTGTCACCGACGCAATGGTAGTGAACTCCGGCGGCGGTTCCGCTTGGATGGACCCATGCCCGCAGCCGGCCGGTACCCCGACGTGGTCCCCGTCCTGATCGACCCGGCCGCCGGGGTGCTGCTGCGGGCGCACCAGGAGTCCGACGTGCCGGGGCTCATCGCCCAGTGCCGCGACCCGGAGACGATCCGGTGGACCACCGTGCCCACCCCCGACGGCGGCTACGCCGAGCGCGAGGCGCGGGCGTTCCTGGAGCTGCGGCCGTACGGCTGGGAAGGCGGCGGTCCGTACGCCTGGGCCGTCGAGCTGCTGGCCACCGACCGGGGCCCGGCCGTGCCGTTCGCCGGCAGCATCGACCTCCATCCCCGCGAGCCCGACGTCTTCGAGGTCGGGTTCGGGCTGCACCCGGCCGCCCGCGGCCGGCGGGCGATGACCGCGGCGCTGCGGCTGGTCCGCGACCACGGCTTCGACGTGCTGGGCCTGCGGGCGATCCGCTGGCGGGCCGCCGTGGGCAACTGGGCCTCCCGCCGGACCGCTGCTGCCGCCGGGTTCCGCTTCGACGGCACGATCCGTCGACTGCTCAACCACCGCGGCGAGCTGCTGGACGGCTGGCACGCCACCCTCACCGCCGAGGACCCCCGGGTGGACCTGTCCTGGACGTGGCCACCGGTGCTGACCGGCGACCGGGTCACCCTGCGGCCCTTCCGCGACACCGACGCCGGTCGGGTGGCCGAGGCCTGCGGTGATCACCGGACCGCCCACTGGCTGGTCTCGCTGCCCCAGCCGTACGGTCTCCCCGACGCGCAGCGGTATCTGGAGGGCGTGCGGGAGATGGCCGCCCAGCGCACCGGCTGGGCCTGGTGCGTGGCCGACGCCGCGGACCGGTGCGTCGCCTCGGTCAGCCTGGAGGGGTTCGGCGGCTACGCCCGCCGGCTGGAGATCGGCTACTGGGCGCACCCGGACGCCCGGGGCCGGGGTCTGGTGACCGAGGCCGTCCGGCTGGTCACCCGCACGGTGGAGACCGACGGTCTGGCCGACTCGGTGATCATCCGCTGCGCGGCCGGCAACCAGGCCTCGCAGCACGTGGCCGAGGCGGCCGGCTACGTCCGGCGCGGCGTCCAGCCGGCCAGCGAGCCGCTGGGCGACGGCACGCTGGACGACCTGCTGTCGTACACGCGGGAGTTCGGCTGATCGTCAGCCCTTCAGGGCCCCCGCGGCGATGTTGGCGATGAAGTGCCGGGAGCCGATGATGAAGACGCCGATCAGCGGGACCACGCTGATCACCGCGCCGGCCATGATCATCCCGTAGTCGGTGGCGTAGACCGAGCTGAGCGTGGCCAGAGCCGTCTGCAGCGTCTGGCGCTGCGGGTCGACCAGCACGATCAGCGGCCAGACGTAGTCGTTCCAGGCGCCGATGAAGGTGAAGATCCCCAGGAAGGCCAGGCCGCCCCGCAGCATCGGCACCCCCACCGACCACCAGGTGCGGAAGAAGCCGGCCCCGTCGATCCGGGCGGACTCGATCAGCTCGTCGGGGATGGAGGCCGACGCGAACTGGCGGAGGAGGAAGATCCCGAACGCGTTGGCCGCGCCCGGGATGATCAACGCCTTGAGCTCGCCCACCCAGCCGATGCTGGACATCAGCACGAAGCTGGGCACCAGCGACAGGCTGCCGGGCACCAGGAAGGTGGCCAGCAAGATCACGAACAGGACGTCCTTGCCCGGGAACGCGTACTTCGCGAAGGTGAAGGCGGCCAGCGAGCAGAACAGCATCACCAGCACGGCGGACAGACCGGCCACCAGGGCGGTGTTGGCCAGGGCTCCCAGCAGGTCGACGTTGCCCAGCACGTTGCGGACGTTCTCACCCAGGTGCGGGCCGAAGGTGAGCTTGGGCGGGTAGCCGAAGATGTCGGCGGTGGTGTTGGTGGACATCACCAGGAGCCAGTAGAACGGGAACACCGACAGAACCACGCCGACCAGCACGCACAGGTGGGTGACCAGCTTGCCGACCAGGGTCTTGTGGTAGCCGGGGTGGTGCTCGCGTCGCGGTTGGTGCGGAGTGCGGGCGTCGCGCACCGTGAGGCTGGTCATCGGGCCCCCTTCTCGGTCGTCCGGGAGGACGTCTGCAACCCGTCGCGCTCGCGCAGCAGTCGCCAGTTGATGGCGGCGAACACCGCCGCCAGGATGAACAGGGCCCAGGCGATCGCCGACCCGTAGCCGAAGTCGAACTGGGTGAACGCCTGGTTGTACTGGTAGAGCACGATCGTCATGCCGGCCTCGTCGGTGCCGCCGCTGTTGCCCAGCAGCACCTGCGGCTCGGTGAACAGGCTCAGACCGCCGATGGTGGAGGTGATCACCGTGAACAAGATCACCGGCCGGAGCAGCGGGATGGTGATCGAGGTGAAGATCCGCCAGCTGCTCGCCCCGTCCACCCGGGCGGCGTCGTACAGCTCGGTCGGGATGGACTGCAGCCCGGCCAGGTAGATGATCGCGTTGTAGCCGGTGAACCGCCAGATCACCATCACCGCGATGGTGATCTTGATGCCCCAGTCGGTGGAGAGCCAGGCGACCGGCTCGGCGCCGAGCGCGGTCAGGGCGGAGTTGACCAGGCCGAAGCTGTCGGAGAACACCGAGCCGAACACGATGGTCATGGCGACCATGGACGTGACGTTGGGCAGGAAGTACGCCACCCGGTAGGCACCCTTGAAGGCGATGTTGGAGTGCAGCAGGAAGGCGATCACCAGCGCCAGGAAGAGCATCGGGACCGTGGACAGGAACCAGATGATGAACGTGTTGCCCACGGCGTTCCAGAACCGTTCGTCGGTCAGCAGGTACTGGTACTGCGCCAGCCCGACGAAGTGGATCTCGCCCATGCCGTCCCAGTCGGTGAAGGACAGCACGATGGAGAAGACGATCGGGAACAGCCCGAAGACGGCGAAGAGCAGGTAGAACGGGGCGACCGCGACGTACTGCGGCCAGTAGCTGCGCCACGACCGCCGACGGGCCGGGGCGACGGGTGGGGTGGGCGGCGCGGTGGTGGACGGGGCGGGAGCCGTGACGCTCATGCCAGCACTCCCCTCTTGGCCAGGACCTTGTCGGTCTGGGTGACGGCGTCGGTCCAGGCGCGCTCGGGGTCCTTGCCTCCCGCCTCGACGTTGGCGAGCTCGGTGGCGACGGCGGACGTCTGCGACTCGTAGGTGCTGACGAACGTGGTCGGCACCGACGCGGCCGCCCGGGCGAAGAAGTCCAGCGGGTCCTGGGAGCCGAAGAAGCCGGTCTCGCTGGTCATCTGCCCGCCCGAGAAGCTGGCCGGGGTGGACGGGAACAGCTGGACGTCGTTGAAGGTCACGGCCTGGTTGGCCGGGGTGGTCAACCAGCTGAGGAAGGCGAACGCCGCCTCGGGGTCCTTGCAGGTGGCCGGCACGGCCAGGAACGAGCCGCCGCTGTTGCCCGGCTTCCCGGGCTGGTCGGCCAGCCGCCATCTGCCCTTGGTGTCCGGAGCCGTGTCGGCCAGGATCTCGGCCCACCAGACCGCCTCGATGTGACCGGCCACCTTGCCCGACACCCAGCCCGAGTTCTGGTCGGTGGCGATCTGGAGGTTCCCGGTGACCTTGGCCTGGATCGCGGCCACCGCGGTGTCCCAGGCCCGCCGCACGGCGCTGCCCGAACGGGCGTACAGCGGTCGGTCGGCCGGGTCGAAGTAGCGCTCGGTGCTGGCGTTGAGGAACTGGGTGAAGATCATCGTGGCGTTGGCGATCAGGGCGATGTCGCTCTCGGCCCGTAGCT
>JBMDXL010000848.1:0-1580 GCA_048594465.1 Microlunatus sp.
CGCGTTCCAGTTGATGGTCAGCTCGTTGGTCGACCAGGAGCCGATGTCGTCGAGGTAGCAGAACTGCTGCACGCAGCCGGTCAGCTTGGCCGCCGCCACCGGGTCGCCGGTGGAGGTGGCCGTCCCGTTCGGTCCACCCGCCAGGGTGCCCGCCGGCGGGTTGGGCAGTCGCGGATCGAGCTGGTGGGCGTACATCCGGCTGTGCTGGTTCTGGCTGAAGACCGTCCCGTAACCGGTGACGTAGCTGCGGTTGAGCGCGTTGCGACCGAACACGTAGTCCATCCCCCGCAGCACCCCGTCGGCGTACCGCTGGCGTTGGGTCAGGTCGTACGCGGTGCCGACCACCTGCAGGACGTTCAGCACCGCCGAGTTGGAGCCCCAGGCGTAGACGCCGCCGGGGGGCGCGTACGGGCTGCCGAACGGGTGCCGGCGCTCGTCGGCGAGGTAGCCGTCGGCCGCCTCGGTCACCGACCTGATCACGCGCTTCCGGTCGGGGAGCCGACTGGGCACCGTGGCCAGGTCGAGGCGCCCGAGCGCGGCGACGGCGCTCCAGCTGAACCCGCCCGCGTCGAACACGGGTCCGGTGTGGTGCGGTGAGCCCAGCACGTCGCGCCGGTAGGACCGGTCCCCGGTGGTGAGGTAGAGCTCGGCGGCCGCCCAGTAGAACTCGTCGCTCACGTCGGCGTCGTCGTAGGGACCGCTGCCCGGGTTGGGATCCAGGGTCGCGTCCGGTGCCGGGGCGTAGAGGTCGGGTGTCTTCTCCGCCGCGGCGTAGGCGCGCTCCGAGGCGCGGAGCAGCCGGGCGGCGAATCGTCGGTCGTAGCGCTCGAACAACCGTGCCCCCTGCGCCGACGCGGCGGCCAGGTTGAGACCGGCCGCGGTGGAGGGGCGGAACAGGTAGTGCGGCTGCGGATCCGCCGCCGGGTCCAGCGGCAGCCCGGTCCAGTCGGCGTCGGCCACCTTGTGGTAGGCCAGACCCGCATACGGCTCACCCGCCGGCACCTGCATCTTCAGCATCCAGGTCAGCTCCCAGCGGACCTCGTCCAGCAGGTCGGGTACGCCGTTGGCCCGCTCGGGGATGGCCAAGGTGCCGTCCCGCAGGGCTCGGCGACTGCCGATCGGCGACGTCAGGCTGCGCTCGTACTCCTGCATCAGCTGGGCTACGGCGATGCCGCCGTTGACCACGTACTTGCCGTGGTCGCCGGCGTCGTACCAGCCGCCCGACACGTCGCGGGAGCCGCTGCAGGTCCACGGCTGGTCGTAGAGCTTCTGGGCGTCGTCGCCGAGCGGCAGGCAGACCGCGGCGGTGTCGCCCTGGTTGGGGGCGACCCCGACGTGACCCGCTGGCCGACCGTAGCCGGGTGCCAGGGCGTCCAGGATCGGGGTGCCGCTGCGCTGGGTGTAGAAGAGCGTCTTGGGGTCGGTCCGCAGACCGGCGTACAGAGCGGACTCGATGGCGAACGGGTAGGACGTCGCCCTGTCGGCGGTCAACGTGTAGCCCGAGCCCGCCCGTCGCACGTCGTCGAACGCGATGGTGGCCACGTTCAGCCCGGAGCTGGGGTCGACGCCGGCCGGCTTCG
>JBMDXL010000849.1:0-20713 GCA_048594465.1 Microlunatus sp.
CCGGGTGCGGTCGGGACCACGACCTACCGGGCGCCGTACGCGCCGGTCGCGTTCGCGGCCCTGGCCGGCCGGGACCGCGGTGACCTGTTCGACCCGGCCCGGCTGACCTCGATCCACCCCTGGCACGTTGCCGCCGGGGCCGAGTTCGAGAACGTCGGCCAGTGGCTGCGGCCGTGGTACTACCCCCGGGCGGGGGAGTCGATGGACGAGGCGGTGCTGCGCGAGTGCGCCGCCGTGCGGACCTCGGTCGGCATGATGGACGCCACCACCCTGGGCAAGATCGAGATCGCCGGCGCCGACGCGGGCGAGTTCCTCAACCGGATCTACACCAACGCGTTCGCCAAGCTGGCCCCGGGTTCGGCGCGCTACGGCGTGATGTGCACGCCCGACGGCATGATCTTCGATGACGGGGTGACCCTGCGGCTGGACCGGCGTCGGTTCTTCATGACCACCACGACCGGCGGGGCGGCCCGGGTCCTGGACTGGCTGGAGGACTGGCACCAGACCGAGTGGGCCGATCTCGACGTCACGCTGACTTCGGTCACCGAGCAGTGGACCACCATCGCCGTCGTCGGTCCGCGGTCCCGGGAGGTGATCGCGACGATCGCCCCGGACCTGGACGTGAGCAACGAGGCGTTCGGCTTCATGACGTTCACCGAGACCACGTTGGCCTCCGGCATCCCGGCCCGGATCTGCCGGATCTCCTTCTCCGGTGAGCTGGCCTTCGAGGTCAACGTCTCCGGCTGGTACGGGACCCAGGTGTGGGAGGACGTCCACGACGCCGGGGCGCCGTACGACATCACCCCGTACGGGACCGAGACCATGCACGTGCTGCGGGCGGAGAAGGGTTACCCCATCGTCGGTCAGGACACCGACGGCAGTGTCACGCCGCAGGACGCCGGCATGGGGTGGGTGGTCTCCAAGACCAAGGAGTTCCTCGGCAAGCGGTCCTTCGCCCGGGCGGACACCGCGCGCCCGGACCGCAAGCACCTGGTCTCGGTGCTCCCCGTCGACCGGACGCTGCGGCTGCCCGAGGGCACCCAGCTGATCGCGCACACCTCCTCGGTGGCGGGACTGACGCCGGTCCCGATGCTCGGCCACGTCACCTCCAGCTACCACAGCGCGGCGCTCGGTGGCTCGTTCGCCCTGGCCTTGATCAAGAACGGCCGGAACCTGATCGGCCAGACCCTGACCGCCGCGGTCGGCGGCCGGCTCGTCGACGTGGTGGTGGCCGAGACCGTCCTCTACGACCCGGAAGGGAAGCGCCGCGATGGCTGAGTCCACGATCGTCAGCCCGTCGCCGGTGACGGCTCCGCCCGCCGCCCCGCACCGGTCCGCACCGGCGGCCGCAGACGGTGCCCGCCGGGTCAGTCCAGCCGCGCACCTGACCGAGCGGTTCGCCGCCGCCGAGGTCACCGGACCTCGTGCCGTGTCGCTGCGGGAGGTCCCGTTCCTGACCATGGTGGGACTCCGGGCCGTGGCCGGCTCGGAGGCCGCCGGCCGGCTGGAGGAGGCGTTGGGGATCGAGCTGCCGCGGCGCTGCGGCGCGGTCACCGCCGCCCCCGGACTGTCGGTGCTGTGGTTGTCCCCGGACGAGTTCCTGGCGGTCGCCGACCGGGCGCCGGCCGATCTGACCGCCGAGCTGGTGACGGCCCTGGGGGACGGTCCGGGAGCGGTCCTGGACCTGTCGGCCAACCGGACCACGTTCGCGCTGGCCGGTCCGTCGGCCCGCTCGGTGCTGGAGAAGGGCTGCCCCCTCGATCTGCATCCCCGCAGCCTCGCCGCCGGCACCGCCTACCTGACCATGATCGGCGCCGTGCCGGTCGTGCTGTGGAAGACCGGCGACGACAGCTTCTGGATCCTGCCCCGCTCCTCCTACGCCGACTTCCTGGGCCGGTGGCTGATCGACGCCATGACGGAGTTCGCGGTCGCGCGGTGATCGGCCCGGCGACGAGGCGGTCCTGCCCTCGTGTGATCATCGGGGATGGCCGCCGCTGCGCCCCAGGTCGTGTTCGCCGGGGAGAACCCGCTGATCATGCTGTACCGGCCGGGAGGCGACGACCTGGTGGCCGTGGCCAGCCTGTGGCGGGCGCGCTACACCGAGCGCGGGTCCGGCACCTCCTTGATCATCTGGGCCGATCCCGGGCCTGAGCCGCCGGGATCGCCCACGGTGGCGGCGATCTGCACCGACAACCCACCTCTGGCCCGGTGGCTCTGGACCACCTTCAACCGACGCTGGGACCCGCTGCTGGGTCGTGGGCTGGAGGATGTGCCGCTGCGCTCCGCCCAATTCATCGAGACGTCGTCGCACGAGGATCACCGCGTCGGCTGCCGGACCGACGACCTCGACCTCCAGCTGATCTGGCGCCGGCGCCAGCCCTGCGTGTGGACCGACACGCGCCCGTACGAGTACGCGACCACAGCCGCCATCGTGCCCTGCCTGGACGCCACCATCCTGGTCGACGGCCGGCCGGCGCACGGGGAGGTGCGACCCCATGCCGACGCGTTCGTCAGCTCGGCCGTGCTGGCTTTCAGCGAGACCTGGCTGACCCGTCCGGCAGACGGCGACCGAGGCCGATGATCAGCCCCGCAGCCGGGTCATCTCCGGGTCGACCAGCGGCTCGGCGGTGACGGTGGCCTTGATCAGCTCACCGAAGTAGGCGATCTCCACCTTGTCGCCCACGCTGATGCTGCTGGGCAGGTAGGCGTACGCGATCGGGGTGCCGACCGTGTAGCCGAACGCGGCGCTCGTCACGTAACCGACAGCGGTGCCGTCCACCAGCACCGGCTCCTTGCCCAGCACCATCGACCGCCCGTCGTCCACGGTGAGACAGCGCAGCCGTCGCGCGGCCGTCTCCTCCGACCGGCCGGCCAGCGCCTCCTTCCCCACGAAGGACTCCTTCGCCGTGCGGACGGCGAAACCGAGACCGGCTTCGTACGGGTCGTGCTCGGTGGTCATGTCCGCCCCCCAGGAGCGGTAGCCCTTCTCCAGCCGCAGCGCGTTGAAGGCGGTCCGCCCGGCGGCGATCACGCCGAGCGGCTGACCGGCCCGCCAGAGCACGTCCCACAGCCGTTGACCGTTGTCGGCGGTGGTGTAGAACTCCCAGCCCAGCTCTCCGACGTACGACAGCCGCAGCGCGGTGACCGGCACGCCACCGATGGTGGCCCGCTTGCCCCGGAAGTAGCGCAGACCGTCGTTGCTGAAGTCGTCGGAGCTGATCGAGGTGACGAGGTCCCGCGCCCGCGGACCCCACAACCCGATGCAGCAGGTGCCACCGGTGATGTCGCGCACCTGCACCCAGCGCTCCGGGGTCGCCCGCCGCTGCCGGCGTGCCTCGCGGCGCAGGTGCACCAGGTCGACCGGACCGTTGGCCCCGACCTGGAACGTCTCCTCGTCCAGTCTGGCCACGGTGATGTCGCTCCGGATGCCACCGTGCTCGTCCAGCAGCAGGGTGTAGGTGACCGCCCCCGGCTTCTTGGCGCAGTCACCGGTGGTCAGCCGCTGCAGGAGATCGACAGCCCCTGGTCCGGACACCTCCAGCCGCCGCAGCGGCGTCATGTCGAACATCGCGACCGCGGTCCGGGTCCGCCAGGCCTCCGCTGCGGCGATGGGGGAGTAGAACCGGCTCGACCACGCGTCCCGGTCGACCGGACGCCACTCCTCGGGCAGCTGGTCGAGCAGGGCGGCGTTGGCCTCGTACCAGTACGGCCGCTCCCAGGCGCCTCCCTCGAGGAACCGGGCGCCGAGCTCGACCTGCCGGGCGTGGAACGGGCTGACCCGCAGCCCGCGCGGGGACTCCTTCGGCTGCAGCGGGTGCAGGATGTCGTAGACCTCGACGAAGTTCTGCTGGGCGGTCTGCTCGACGTAGGAGCGCTCGAGCTGCACCTGCTCGAAGCGGGACACCTCGCACTCGGCCAGATCGATCTGCGACCGACCGGTGGTCAGCACCTCGGCGACCGCGCGGGCGATGCCGGCCGAGTGCGTCACCCAGACCGCCTCGGCGATCCAGAAGCCGTCCACGTCCGGGGACTGACCCACCAGCGAGCCACCGTCGGGGGTGAAGGAGAAGATCCCGTTGAAGCCGTCGGCGATCTCGCTCTCCCGCAGCGCGGGCAGCAGCTCGGCGGACACGTCCCAGACCGGCGCGAAGTCCTCCGGGGTGAACTCCAGCCGCGACGGCATGTGGTGCGCGTCCACGTGGTCCGGTGTGCGGCCCAGGGAGGCGGCGTCGACCGGCATCGGGCGGTGGGCGTACGAGCCGATGCCGTAGCGGTCCCCGTGCTCGCGGTAGTAGAGGTCCTGGTCCTGGTGCCGCAGGATCGGCAGACTCGCCCCGTTCGAGTCGTCGTTGCGGCCGACCAGCTGCGGCACGGTGGTGGTGGTGACGTACTGATGGGCCAGCGGCAGCAACGGCACCGCCATGCCCACCATGGCGCCGACCTCGACGCCCCAGAAGCCGGCGCAGGAGATGACCACGTCCGCCGGCAGCACCCCGGCGGGCGTCTCCACCCCGGTGACCCGGCCGTCTGCCTGCTCGATCCCGGTGACCGGCGTCGAGCCGAGGTAGCGCACGCCGGCCGACCGGGTCCGGGCGATCAGCAGCTGGGTGGCGCGCGCCGCCAGCGCCAGTCCGTCGCTGGGGATGTGCAGACCGCCCAGCACCAGGTCGGGCGCCAGCAGCGGATACAGCTCACGGCACTCGTCCGGCCCGATCAGGCGGGTCTCCACCCCCCAGGACGTCGCCCAGCCGTGCTTGCGCTGCAGCTCGGCCAACCGGGCCGGGGTGGTGGCCACCTCGAGCCCGCCGACCTGGCGGAAGCAGCTCTCGCCGTCGGCCTGCAGGGCCAGCAGCTTCTCCACCGTGTACCGCGCGAACTGCGTCATCGCCTTGGACGGGTTGGTCTGGAACACCAGTCCGGGGGCGTGCGAGGTCGAGCCGCCGGGCAGGTCCAGCGGCCCCTGCTCGACCACGGTGATGTCGCGCCAGCCGCGCTGGACGAGCTCGTCGGCCAGGTTGGTGCCGACGATGCCGGCGCCGATGATCACCACCCGTCGGTCGGTGTCGGGAACGGAGGACGCGGGAGTGGCAGCGGACATCGGGAGCACCTCGGGTGGTCGGGAGCGGTTCAGCGGAAGACGACGGTGCTGTGGCCGTGCAGCAGGACGCGGTTCTCGCAGTGCCAGCGGACGGCGCGGGACAGGGCCAGGCACTCGGCGTCCTGACCGACCGTGGCGAGGCTGCGAGGGTCGTAGGTGTGGTCGACCCGGGCCACCTCCTGCTCGATGATCGGTCCCTCGTCCAGCTCCGGGGTCACGTAGTGAGCGGTGGCTCCGACCAGCTTCACCCCCCGCGTGTACGCCTGGTGGTACGGCCGGGCGCCCTTGAAACCGGGCAGGAACGAGTGGTGGATGTTGATCGCCCGACCCGCGAGGCGCTGGCAGAGGTCGTCGGACAGGATCTGCATGTAGCGGGCCAGCACCACGAGGTCGATGTCGTGCTCGTCGACCAGCGCCAGCAGCCGCGCCTCCACCGCCTCCTTGGTGTCCGGTCGGACCGGCAGGTGCAGGAACGGCAGTCCGGCCGCCTCGGCCATCGCCCGCAGGTCGTCGTGGTTGGAGACCACCAGGGCGATGTCACCACCGAGCGTGCCCGCCCGCCACCGGAAGATCAGGTCGTTGAGGCAGTGGCCGAGCTTGGAGACCATCACCAGCAGCCGCGGTGGCCGGTCGTCGTGGAAGGCGAAGGTCATGCCGAACCGCTCGGCGACCGGGGCGAAGGCGGTGGTCAGCCACGCGACGTCGACCGGCTCGTCGGTGGCGAACGCCGTCCGCAGGAACAGCGCGCCACGGTCGTTGTCGTCGAACTGGTGGTGCTCCACGATGTCCAGCCCGTGGGCCAGCAGGAAGCTGGTCACCGCCTGGACGATGCCGCGGTGCTCCGAACAGGTCAGCGTCAGGACGCCGAGCGTCCGGGCGCCGCCGGTCGGAGGGGCGGTGACGGGCGCGACGGCCGAGTCCACGGACAACAGGTCTCCTGGTGGATGAGTCGTATCCAGTTGATATATCACAGGCTAGACGGGTCGGCGGACCGCCGTCAACGACCCGCTGCGCGCTCGCCGTGCGAATTCCCTGTCATCGATCGCGGTGAGCAGGCAACCTGGGGAGGACCTCAGGCGTAGAACCGGTGAGTCGAGTGGAAGGGGCCCCGTCCATGCGCGTACGGGCTGCAGCGGGTCGCCGTGCGTAGACCCGCGGCCGCACCGGGGGGTCTGGCGGCGGTCGCCGTCGGTGCGCGTGGGCGGGGACTCGACGCCGAGGCCTTCGATGCGTTGTACGCCGCGTCGTTCAAGCGGCTGGTGGGGCAGATCTACGCGATGTGCGGCAACGTCGCCGAGGCCCAGGACTGCGTCCAGGAGGCGTTCGTCCGGGCCTGGGACCGCCGGCGTTCCCTGGATCTGGACCAGAGCCCGGAGGCCTGGATCCGTACGGTCGCCTACCGGCTCGCGGTCAGCCGCTGGCGCCGGGCGCAACGCGCCCTCGGGTTGGTCGATCGCTCCCAGCTGCCCGACGGGGTCGGCGAGCCCGATCCGTCACGGGTCGCGCTGCTGCGGGCCCTGCGCCGGCTACCACCGGACCAACGACGGGCCGTCGTGCTGCACCACCTGTGTGACGTGTCGGTCCGCGACATCGCCGTCGAGACCGGTGTGCCGATCGGCACGGTCAAGGCCCGACTCTCCCGTGGCCGGACAGCGCTGGCGGCCCTGCTCACCATCTGCGACGACGAGGAGACCGATGGCTGAGTGGGATGATCTGGAAGCACGGCTGAAGGATCTCGGCCGGGACGCCGCCCGGCTGGTCGACGACCCGCCGGACCCGTCGGTCGTCCGTGGACTCGCTGCCGCCCGTCGTCGCCGTCGCCGGGTGGCCCTGGCCGCCGCGGTGGTGATCATGGTGGTCACCGGTGGCGTGGCCGTCTACGGGGCGACCCTGCTGCCGCCCCTGGTGCCGTCGACCCCGGTCGGTTCGCCGACCGGCCCGTCGGTTCCGGGGCCCGGCGAGAGCGTGACCCCGGATGCGCAGGGCCGACGCCTCCCGGACGCCACCGGCCGCCCGGACCGCCGCCCGGCCGAACCGCCGAGCTCTCCGCCGGTCACGGCGTCGGGGAGCCCGAGCTGGTCACCGACCCCGACGCCCACCCCCTCGGGCCAGGATCCGAGCGCCACCCCGACCGGCGAGCCCCGACCGACCGACGAGCCGTCGGATCCCGCACCCACCTCGGAGGCTCCGGACGAGCCCAGCGCCGTGCCGCCCGGCACCGGGGAGCAGGGCGGGACCCAGCCGGGCGGGGGGCCGTCCGACCCCGGGACGCCGGCCCGCTGAGCCGGAGCTCCCTGAGCCGGAGCTCCCTGAGCCGGACCGCCCTGAGCCGGACGGTCGTCGCGACCCGGGTCAGCTCACGGGGTCGGCGTCGTCCAGCCGGAACCCCACCTTCAGGCTGACCTGGAAGTGGGCCACCGCCCCGTCGGCGAGGTGGCCCCGGATGTCGGTGACCTCGAACCAGTCGAGGCCGTGCAGGGTCTGCGCGGCACGGGCGACGCCGTTGCGGATGGCGGCGTCGAGGCCCTCCGACGACGTGCCGACGATCTCGGTGATGCGGTAGACGTGATCAGCCATGGTGGTCAACCTACGACCGGGGGCGACGACCCGCCAGGGTCTCGGACCCCCGCAGGGGTTGCCACGCTCGCCGGCGTCCGGTGATACTCACGGGGCCGCGGCGACTCCGCTGGGCAGGACCCGCAGGATCGCCCAGATGGCCCACCTCACCCGATGGCCCACCTCACCCGCCGGCTGGTCGTCACGGCACTGGCCATCGTGCTGCTGGTCGCCCTCGCGCTCGTCGCGCCGACCGACCGCTCCGGTCCGCTCGGGCCCGAGCCGGCGGTCGCCGCGTCGTTGCCGCAGCCCGGCAAGCGGGGCTCGGCCGTCCGGGCTCTGCAGCAGCGGCTCATCCAGGCGAACTACCTGCGGGCGCAGTACCGCACCGGCTACTACGGTTCGCGCACCAAGAAGGCCGTGAAGGCGCTGCAGAGGGCCTCCAGGTTGAAGCCCACCGGCCGGATGACCCGGGCCACGGACCGGGCGCTGACCAAGGCCGTCGTCGCGATGACCGGCCCTCGCACCTGGTACCACTCCGAGGTCATCGGTCGGTCGCAGAGCGGCCGGGCCATCAGGGCCTACCGGGCCGGCGAGGCGGGGAAGCCGGTGGTGGTGGTGATGGCCACCATGCACGGCGAGGAGGACTTCGGGCAGTACGTGGCGTACGGGCTGATGGAGGGCCGGCCGATCACGGACATCGACCTGTGGGTGCTCCCGGTCGCCAACCCCGACGGCCTGGCCCACGACCGCCGCTGGGTCAACGGGCACGTGGACCTGAACCGCAACTTCCCGTACGCGTGGGTGAAGCGGGCCAACAGTGGACCCCGGGCGGTGTCGGAGCGGGAGACGGCGGTGATCATGCGCTTCCTCGCCCGGACCCAGCCGCGCTACCTGGTGAGCTGGCACCAGCCGCTCCGAGGGGTGGACACCGACAAGGTCAAGGACCTGGCCCTGTCGAAGCGGCTGGCCACGCATCTCCAGCTCCCGTTGAAGGAGCTCGACTGCGGCGGTGTCTGCCACGGCACCATGACCGCCTGGTACAACCACACCTACGCCGGGGCGGCCGTCACCGTCGAGTACGGCTCGACGGCGCGCAGCACCCGACGGATGAAGACCCGTGACGCCGACGCGGTCCTGGCCGCGGTGGGCGGGCGACGGAGCTGACGGGCCGAGGCTGACGGCGGCTGCCGGCCGACGCCGTTCCTTGACAGCGACCACTCGCAGTCGACATCGTCGCGTCATGGCCGTGCAACACGTGTCTCCTACC
Organism: Microlunatus sp.; assembly: GCA_048594465.1. Taxonomy (GTDB): domain Bacteria; phylum Actinomycetota; class Actinomycetes; order Propionibacteriales; family Propionibacteriaceae; genus Microlunatus. The sequence goes on from JBMDXL010000849.1 coordinate 8,925, forward strand.
GTGGATCTCGATGTCCCAGGGAGCACCCATGACCACCTCGGCTGACCCGGTCGCGGCCGGGTCCGTGATGACCTCCGACGAGCCGTCCCTGCTGATCGACGGCCGGTGGGTCCGCTCCGGCGACGGCGGCACGCGACAGTGCCTGGACCCGGCCGACGGCTCGGTGGTCGCCACGGTCGACGAGGCCACCCCCGAGGACGCCACCCGCGCCGTCGAGGCGGCTCGCCGCGCCTTCGACAGCGGTGACTGGCCCGGCACCCCGGTCGCCGACCGAGCGGCTCTGCTGCACCGGATCGCGGATCTGCTGGTCCGCGACCGTGAGGCGCTGGCGCGGATCGAGACCGCCGACACCGGCAAGACGCTGGCCGAGAGCCGGATCGACATCGACGACGTGACGGCGGTGTTCCGCTACTACGCCGGGCTGCTGGTCTCGACCGCCGACCGCCTCGTCGACGTCGGCGACCCGCAGGTGATCAGCCGGGTGCGGCGGGAGCCGATCGGGGTCTGCGTGCTGATCGCCCCCTGGAACTACCCCCTGCTGCAGATGTCGTGGAAGGTGGCACCGGCGCTGGCGGCGGGCTGCACCATGATCATGAAGCCCAGCGAGGTCACGCCTCTGAGCACGATCGCCTTCGCGCGGCTGGTCACCGAGGCCGGAGTGCCGGCCGGGGTGGTGAACCTGGTGCAGGGCAGTGGAGCGACCCTCGGGGCCGCGCTGACCGACACCGACCAGGTCGACTTCATCTCCTTCACCGGGGGCCTCGACACCGGTCGGACCATCTCCCGCGTCGCCGCCGCGCACGTCACCAAGGTCGCGGTCGAGCTGGGCGGCAAGAACCCGCACATCGTGTTCGCCGACGCCGACTGGGACAGCTCGGTGGACCAGGTGCTGACCGGGGTGTTCCTGCACTCGGGGCAGGTGTGCTCGGCGGGCACCCGGTTGATCGTGCACGACTCGATCGCCGACGACTTCGTGGCGGCGGTGGTGGACCGGGCTCGTTCGATCAGGGTCGGTCCGGGGCTCGATCCCGCGTCCGAGACCGGACCCCTGGTGTCCGCGGCCCAGCGGGACAAGATCGAGGCGTTCGTGGCGCTCGGCGTGTCCGAGGGAGCCGACCTGGTCATCGGCGGCACCCGACCCACCGATCCCGCCCTGGCCGACGGCTACTTCTTCCTGCCCACCGTCTTCGACCACTGCGACCGGACGATGCGCATCGTCCAGGAGGAGACGTTCGGTCCGATCCTCACCGTCGAACGGTTCCACACCGTCGAGGAGGCGATCGCCCTCGGCAACGACACCGCGTACGGACTCGCCGCCGGGGTCCGGACCGCCGATCTCGATCTGGCCGAGCGGGTCGCCCGGGCGCTGCGCCACGGGACCGTCTGGATCAACGACTTCGGCTACTACACCGCGGCCGCGGAGTGGGGCGGGTTCAAGAAGTCCGGCAACGGTCGCGAGCTCGGGCCGACCGGACTGGCCGAGTACCAGGAGACCAAGCACATCTGGCTGCACACCGCGCCGGCCCCCAAGGGCTGGTTCACCGGCGAGGGCTGAGCCCGCCCGGCAGCCCGCGGTCACCTCGAACCCGACAGGAAGTGAGCAGCATGTCCGCCGCCGAGACCTCCTCACCCGCCAACCCGGGAGGCGACGACCACGACCTCGCCGCCTTCGGGTACAAGCCCTCCCTCGACCGGAGCATCGGCAAGTTCGCCAGCTTCGCCGCCGGGGTCAGCTACATCTCCATCCTGACCGGCACGTTCCAGCTCTTCTACTTCGGGTTCGGCACCGCCGGACCGGCGTACCTGTGGAGCTGGCCGCTGGTCTTCGTGGGTCAGCTGATGGTCGCGCTGTGCTTCATGGAGCTGGCCGCCAAGTTCCCGGTGGCAGGCTCGGTCTACAACTGGGCCAAGACCCTCGGCAGCCGGGTGGTGGGCTGGTCCGCCGGCTGGCTGATGCTGACCGCCTCGATCGTCACCCTCTCCGCGGTGGTGCTGGCTCTGCAGATCAACCTGCCCCGGATCTGGCCCGGCTTCCAGCTGATCGGGGACGGCAGCGGCTCCACCTTCGCCGCGAACGCGGTGCTGCTGGGCACGATCATGATCATCCTGACCACGGTGATCAACGCGCTCGGCGTGCGGCTGATGGCGGCGATCAACAGCGCCGGTGTGTTCATCGAGCTGATCGCTGCGGTGCTGATCGCGGTGCTGCTGGCGGTGCACGTCAACCGGGGTCCGCAGGTGTTCTTCTCCACCAACGGCTACGGCACCGGCGAGAGCGGTGGCTTCCTCGGTCTGTTCCTGATCGCCTCGCTCGCCTCGGGCTACGTCATGTACGGGTTCGACACCGCCAGCTCGCTGGGGGAGGAGACCGTCGAGCCCCGCCGGACCGCGCCGAAGGCGATCCTCCGCGCGCTGCTCGCCTCCTTCGTCATCGGCGGCGCGATCCTGCTGTTCGCCATCCTGGCCGCTCCCGACCTGCAGGACCCGCTGCTGGGCAGTCCGCAGGGGAGTCTGCAGTACATCGTCGAGTCGGTCATGTGGGGACCGCTGGGGACCATCTTCCTGGTCTGCATCGTGGTGGCCGTCATCGTCTGCTCGCTCGCCGTGCACACCGCCGCCATCCGGCTGACCTTCGCGATGGCGCGGGACAACGCCCTGCCGTTCGGCGAGCGGCTCGCCCGCGTGCACCCGAGGACCCGTACGCCGGTCGTCCCGGCCGTCGTCATCGGCGTGCTGGCCATCCTGATCCTGGTGATCAACGTGGGTCAGCCGCAGATCTTCACCGTGCTCACCTCGATCGCCATCATCATGATCTACCTGGCCTACCTGATGGTGACCGCGCCGATGCTGGCCCAGCGGCTGCGCGGGCAGTGGCCGCCCCCGGACCTGAGGTCGGGCGGCTACTTCACCCTCGGGCGCTGGGGTCTGCCGGTCAACCTCCTCGCTGTCGGCTGGGGCATCGCCATGGCGGTCAACCTGGCCTGGCCGCGGGAGGCGGTCTACGGCACACCCTGGTACAACACCTGGGGCGCGTTCCTCTACATCGGCGTGATCCTGGGCTCTGGTCTGCTCTGGTTCGCCCTCCGGGGTCGGCACAGCATCGGGACCCTCGCCTCGCACGCGGCGGAGGATCGGGAGGAGGCGGCATGAGCGTCGCCGAGTTCGACTACGTGGTCGTCGGCGGTGGCACGGCGGGGTGCATCGTCGCCGCCCGACTGAGTGAGGACCCGGACGTACGGGTCTGCCTGCTGGAGGCCGGTCCCTCGGACGTCGGCGACGACGCGATCCTCCTCCTGAACCGCTGGATGCACCTGCTCGACTCCGGCTACGACTGGGACTACCCGGTGGAGCCGCAAGAGAAGGGCAACAGCTTCCTGCGCCACGCCCGCGCCAAGGTCCTCGGCGGCTGCTCCTCGCACAACTCCTGCATCGCCTTCTGGCCACCGGCCGAGGGGTTGGACGAGTGGGCCGCCGACGGCGCCACCGGGTGGGACGCGGCCAGCACGTGGCCGTACGTGACCAGGCTGGAGAACAACGACGCCGAGGGCGAGCACCACGGCCACGACGGACCCGTACGGCTGCGGGACGTGCCGCCCGTCGACCCGTGCGGGGTGGCGCTGCTGGAGTCGGCCGCCGCGGTCGGGCTCCCGACGGTGGCCTTCAACCGGGGCGAGACCGTCCGCCGGGGAGCGGGCTGGTTCCAGATCAACGCCGACGAGGACGGTCGGCGGATGTCCAGCTCGCACGCCTACCTGCACCCGGTCCTCGGACGGGAGAACCTGCAGGTGCGGACCGGCTGCTGGGTCAGCGAGATCGTCATCGACGACGACCTGGTGGCCACCGGGGTCCGCTACCAGCGGCCCGACCTCACCGGCTACGACCTGGTCACGGCCGGTCGCGAGGTGATCGTGACAGCCGGGGCGATCGACACCCCGAAGATCTTGATGCTGTCCGGGATCGGTCCGGCCGAGCACCTGGCCGAGGTGGGGATCCCGGTGAAGGTGGACTCCGCCGGCGTCGGCGCCAACCTCGACGACCACGTCGAGGGACTGGTGTTCTGGGAGGCCTCCCGCCCCATGGTCACGGAGTCGACGCAGTGGTGGGAGATCGGGATCTTCGCCACCACCGAGGCGGGCCTGGACCAGCCGGACCTGATGATGCACTACGGCAGCGTGCCCTTCGACATGAACACCGTGCGGCACGGGTTCCCCACCACCGACAACGGCTTCTGCCTCACCCCCAACGTCACCCAGGGCCGCTCGCGGGGAACCGTGCGGCTGCGTTCCCGGGACTTCCGGGACCGGCCCAAGGTCGACCCCCGCTACTTCACCGATCCCGACGGCCACGACGAGCGGGTGATGCTGGCCGGGGTGAAGCTGGCCCGGGAGATCGCGGCCCAGCCGCCGCTGTCGCAGTGGATCGCCCGCGAGCTGGCGCCGGGTCCGGAGATCACCACCGACGAGGACCTGCTCGACTACATCCACCGCACGCACAACACCGTCTACCACCCGGCCGCCACCGTGCGGATGGGGGCGGTGGACGACGACCTGGCCCCGTTGGATCCCGAGCTGCGGGTCAAGGGGGTCCGGCGGCTGCGCGTGGTCGACGCCTCCGCGATGCCGAAGCTGCCGGCGGTCAACCCCAACATCACGGTGATGATGATGGCGGAGAAGGCGGCGGATCTGATCAGAGCGGCAGCCGGGAACGCCCGTGGGGGTGACGATCCGGCCGCGGGCGAGAACGCGCGGGAACCGACCGGCACCGCGTGATCGACCTCCCCGAGATCACGGCCTTCCTGACCCGCACACCCCCGTTCGACGCGCTGACGCCCGCCGAGCTGGGCCGGTTGGCCGCCGAGGCCACGGTGCTGGAGCTCGGCGCCGGCGTGGTCGTGGTGGACGGTTCGGCGGCGCTGACCGACGAGATCTGGGTGGTCTACCGCGGTCGGGTGCAGCTGTGGGCGGCCGACGACGACGCGGAGCCGATCGAGACCCTGCACCCGGGCGAGATCCTGGGCTACCGCGCCCTGCTGACCGGCGAAGGTGTCCAGTTCACCGCTCGCTCGGCCGATCGCACGGTCCTGGTCCGGCTGCCGGGACGGGCCGCGCGCCCCGTGTTCGCCCGCCCGGCCGGCGCGTCGTACCTCGCCGGACAGGTGACGACGGGCTCTGGGCAGCCCCGCTCACCCTTCGAGAGCGTGCTCGGGCGGCGTCCGGTGGGGGAGCTGCTGCACGCGGATCCCGTGCTGGTCGACGGCGGGACGACCGTCCGCGACGCGGTCCGGCGGATGACCGACGAGCAGAGCTCGTACGTGCTGATCCCGTTGGGCGACGGGGATCACGGCATCTTCACCGACCGCGATCTGCGGACCCGGGTGGTGGCCGCGGACCGCAGCGTGAGCGAGCCGGTCCGGAACGTGATGAGCGCGCCGGCCCGGGTGGTCACCGACGACCGCGTGGTGACCACGGTGCTGATCGAGATGATCGAGCACGGGCTGCGGCACATGCCGGTGGTCGACGGTCGGGGACGGGTCCTCGGTGTGCTGGAGGACAGCGATCTGCTGGCCGCCTCGACCCGTCGGGGTTTCGTGCTGCGCCGGGCCATCGCCTCCGCCACCACCCCCGACGACCTGGTCCGCGCCTCGGCCGGGGTGAGTGAGCTGGTGGTCGACCTCATCCGGTCCGGGACCGACGCCCTGGCCACCAGCGGGATCCTGTCCGTGGTGATCGACAGCCTGGCCCGACGGGCGGTGGAGCTGGCCATCGGCGAGACCGAGGACCTGCCGGCGGCCCGCTTCGCCTGGATCACCCTGGGCAGCGTCGCCCGGCGCGAAGCCATGCCGTCCTCGGACCTGGACACGGCGATGTCCTGGGCGGACTCCGGTGAGCCCGATGCCGCCCGCTTCCTGGGCATCGCCCGCCGGGTGCACGAGATCCTGGACGACTGCGCCCTGCCCGCGGACCGCAACGGGGCTCTGGCCAGCTCGCGGCGCTTCGCCCGGTCGCGGTCGGGCTGGCTCAGCGCCGCCCGGACCTGGATGGCCGAGCCGCTGGCTGACCAGGGCCTGGTGATGTCGTCACTGCTGGTGGACGGACGGGTGATCTGGGGCGAACCGGGACTGCACACGGTCCCGATGGCCTACCGGAGGATGCGGGTCGATCACCCGGAGGCCCTGCGGCTGCAGCTGTTGGACGCGTTGTCGACGCGGGTCTGGCAGCGTCGGTTCCGGTCCGTGCTCACCCGGCGGTCCAGCACGCTGGATCTGAAGAGGGACGCGCTGACCCCGGTCGTGAACCTGGCGCGCTGGGGTGGGCTGAGTGTGGGGATGGCGTCGGCGACGACGCCGGCCCGGCTGGCGGGCGCGTCCCGCAACGACCTGCTGACCGACCGCGACGCGACAGTGCTGGCGGAGGTCTTCACCCTGCTGCAGCGGATCCGGATGCGCCACCAGGTGGAGCAGATCGCCGCCGGTCGTGCGCCCGGGGACGTGGTCGACCTCGGCGAGCTCACCCCGATCCACCGCAGTCTGCTGGCCGAGAGCGCGCGCGAGGTCTTGGCGGTGCAGAAGCGGATCGCGCTGCGGTTGACCAGCGTCACCCGCGGGTAGCGCGACGGCGACGAGACCTGTCCGGACGGTCCGGGCGGAGGTCCGGGTCAGGGGAGGTCCGGGTCAGAGGGTCTTCTGCGGGCTGCGCTCCGGCGGCAGCAGCCCGAGCTCCTCGAGCTGTCGGGCCAGTCCGGCCCCGTCGTGGGCGGAGAGCCAGGGGACCTGGCTGCCTTCGGGACCGGGCGACTCCCGCAGCGAGCTGCCGGCCAGCACGGCCTCCCCGGGGCTGAGCTGGCGGATGCAGACGGCGGCCACCTGGTCGGGGTGGGCGTCGGCGAACTCGCGGTAGAGCTCCGGGTCGTGCTGGCCGTCGTCGCCGAACAGCAGCCACTTGATCTGGGGGAACTCGACGGCCCAGCGGCGCAGGTTGGCCCGCTTGTGCTCCTGGCCGCTGCGGAACCAGCGGTCCTTGGTGGGTCCCCAGTCGGTGAGCAGCAGGGCGCCGGGCGGGTACAGGTTGCTGGACAGGAACCGGGTCAGGGTCGGCGCCACGTTCCACGCGCCGGTGGACAGGTAGAAGACCGGCGGTGCGTCGTGGGCGTCGGACAGCCGCTCGTAGAGCACCGGCATCCCCGGGGTGGCGGCCCGGGCGTGCTCGTTGACCACGAAGGTGTGCCAGGCGGCGAGCAGCGGGCGGGGCAGAGCGGTGACCATCACGGTGTCGTCGATGTCGGAGATGATCCCGAAGCGCTGGTCGTCACCGAGCACGAAGACGTCGGCGGTGACCTCCAACGACCCGTCGGCGCTCATCGTGATCGTGTGGCGACCGGGAGCCATCTCCTGCTCCACCACGACGTCGACCACCCCGCCGTGATCGGCGCGGACCTTGTGGTGGACGCCGTTCAGCTCGACGTCGATCTCGGCGTCGGCGACCGGCACCCGGGTGAACGAGCGCCACCCACGCGCTCCCGTCGGGTCACCCCGGAAGACCACGCCCCGCTTGGAGTAGACGACCCGTGCCAGCACCCGGACCCAGCGCGGCGAGCCGTAGCAGGGGTTGGCGATCACGGCCGGGCGGTAGCCGTGCCGCTGCACCCAGTCGGCTCGCCAGCGGAGGATGGCCTGGTCGACTCGGGCTGGACGGTGCATGTCGTCGCTGGTGCTCATCGCTGCTCAGTCTGTCATTGCCTCCCGTCGCGAGCGACCGGGGAGCGAAGCGCCGTCCCTGTCCGGACCGACGAGTGAGCAGACACGTCTTTCCGTCTGCGAGCGAGGAGGGAACTCAGGGGACGGTCAGCGCGCGACGCTCACACAGCGAGTGATGACAGCAGAGTCACTCGCCGCCGTTGCGGCGCAGGACCTCGCTCAGCCGCTCGGCGGCGGCGATGACGGCCGGAGCGTGCAGACGACCGGGCTGGCGGGACAGCCGCTCGATCGGGCCGGACACGCTGACCGCGGCGATCACCTTGCCCGAGGGGGAGCGCACCGGGGCCGAGACCGAGGCCACCCCGGGTTCGCGCTCGCCGACGGAGTGGGCCCAACCACGACGGCGTACGGCCGCCAGCGCGACCGCGGAGTAGCGGCTTCCGCGCAGACCCCGCTGCAGCCGCTCGGGCTCCTCCCAGGCGAGCAGCACCTGGGCCGCGGAGCCGGCGTTCATGGTGAGTTGGGTGCCGACCGGCACCGTGTCGCGCAGTCCGGACATCCGCTCGGCGGTGGCCACGCAGACCCGCACATCTCCTTGCCGGCGGAACATCTGGGCCGACTCGCCGGTGATGTCGCGGAGCCGGGCCAGCACCGGACCAGCGGTGGCCAGCAGCCGGTCCTCGCCCGCGGCGGACGCGAGCTCGCCGAGCCGGGGACCGAGGATGAAGCGGCCCTGCAGGTCGCGGCTGACCAGACGGTGGTGCTCCAGCGCGACCGCCAGGCGGTGCGCGGTCGGCCGGGCCAGACCCGTGGCCGACACCAGACCGGCCAGCGTGGTGGGTCCGGTCTCCAGGGCGCTGAGCACGAGAGCGGCTTTGTCCAGGACGCCGACGCCGCTAGAGTTGTCCATGCCTTGATACTGCCGTCTCGGATGCTGGAACGCAAATCACCTGACCAGCACGACCGGCGGAAGCATGGCCTCGACCCCCGGCCGCCCCCGCGAGATGATCCTGGGTGCCGCCACGAACAGACCGACCGAGGAGATGACGCCCCATGGCGAAGACGCTGAGCGAGAAGATCTGGGACGCACACGTCGTGCGCTCGGCGGCCGGTGAGCCCGACCTCCTCTACATCGACCTGCACCTGGTGCACGAGGTGACCAGCCCGCAGGCCTTCGACGGTCTGCGCCAGGCCGGCCGGCCGGTCCGTCGTCCCGACCTGACCATGGCCACCGAGGACCACAACACCCCCACCCTGAACATCGACCAGCCGATCGCCGACCCGGTCTCGCGCACCCCGGTGGACACGCTGCGCAAGATCGCCGAGGAGTTCGGTGTGCGCATCCACAGCCTGGGCGACCTCGATCAGGGCATCGTCCACATCATCGGTCCGCAGCTCGGTCTGACCCAGCCCGGCATGACCGTGGTGTGCGGTGACTCGCACACCTCGACCCACGGCGCGTTCGGCTCGATCGCGTTCGGCATCGGCACCTCCGAGGTCGAGCACGTGCTGGCCACCCAGACGCTGCCGCAGGCCAAGCCGAAGACCATGGCGGTGAACGTCGAGGGCGAGCTGCCCGCCGGTGTGACGGCCAAGGACATCGTGCTCGCGCTGATCGCCAAGGTCGGCACCGGCGGTGGCCAGGGCTACATCGTGGAGTACCGCGGGTCGGCCATCCGGGCGCTCTCGATGGAGGGCCGGATGACGATCTGCAACATGAGCATCGAGTGGGGCGCCAAGGCCGGTCTGATGGCCCCCGACGAGACCACGTTCGCGTACGTGAAGGGCCGCCCGCACGCCCCGGAGGGCGAGGACTGGGACGCCGCCGTCGCCTACTGGCGCACGCTGACCACCGACGAGGGCGCGGAGTTCGACGTCGAGGTCGACCTGGACGCGGCCCAGCTGACGCCGTTCGTCACCTGGGGCACCAACCCCGGCCAGGGCGTGCCGCTGGGGGCCCGGGTGCCCGATCCCGAGGAGTTCCCCGACGAGGCGGACCGGACCGCGGCCACCAAGGCCCTGCAGTACATGGACCTCGCCGCCGGCACCCCGATGCGCGACATCGCCGTGGACACGATCTTCCTGGGGTCCTGCACCAACGGTCGGATCGAGGACCTGCGGGCCGCGGCCGACGTGATCAAGGGCCACAAGATCGCCGACAGCGTGCGGATGCTGGTGGTCCCGGGTTCGGCCCGTGTCCGGCTCCAGGCCGAGGACGAGGGTCTCGACGTGGTGTTCAAGGAGGCCGGGGCCGAGTGGCGCGCGGCCGGGTGCTCCATGTGCCTGGGGATGAACCCCGACCAGCTGGCCCCGGGGGAGCGGTCGGCCTCCACCTCCAACCGCAACTTCGAGGGCCGGCAGGGCAAGGGGGGTCGCACCCACCTCGTCTCGCCGCTGGTCGCGGCCGCCACCGCCATCCGCGGCACCCTGAGCTCGCCGTCCGACCTCTGACCCCCCGACCTCGTCCGACCTCCCAGGAGCCCATCACCATGGAGAAGTTCAGCTCGCACACCGGCACCGCGCTGCCGCTGCGCCGCAGCAACGTCGACACCGACCAGATCATCCCGGCGGTCTACCTCAAGCGCGTCACCAAGACCGGTTTCGAGGACGGCCTGTTCGCCGCCTGGCGCAACGACCCCGACTTCGTGCTCAACCAGCCCCAGTACGCCGGGGCGACGATCTTGGTCCCGGGCCCGGACTTCGGCACCGGCTCCTCCCGCGAGCACGCCGTCTGGGCCTTGCAGAACTACGGATTCCGGGTGGTCATCGGCTCCCGGTTCGGTGACATCTTCCGCGGCAACTCGGGCAAGGCCGGTCTGCTGGTGGCCGTCCTGGACCAGAAGATCATCGAGGAGCTGTGGGACTTCATCGAGGTGAACCCGGACAAGGCGCTGACGGTCGACCTGCAGGAGCAGACGATCACCGCCGACGGTTTCCGGGCCGACTTCGAGATCGACCCCTACACCCGGTGGCGGCTGCTGGAGGGTCTCGACGACATCGGTCTGACCCTGCGGCACGTGGACGACATCGACGCCTACGAGGCCGAGCGGCCGGCCTTCAAGCCGAGAACCCTGCCGGTGAAGGTCGCCAGCAGCTCCTGAATCTGCCCCCGACGATCACCGGGACGGCCACATTCGTTGTTCTCAGGCGAAACTCGCCGTTCCGGTGATTGTCTGCGCGCCCAGAACTCTCTAGCGTGGGTCCGTGCAGGCGTGGTTTGCGGCTGCTGACATCCTCCCCACGGAAGGGAAGCCGTGAACAAGGCTGAGTTCATCGAGGTGCTCTCGACTCATTTCGACGGTAACAAGGCGGAGGCCGCCCGGGCTCTGAACGCCGTCACCCAGACGATCACCTACCAGACCGCCGGCGGCGAGAAGGTGACCATCACCGGCTTCGGCGTCTTCGAGAAGGTGCATCGCTCCGCCCGGATGGTGCGCAACCCGCGGACCGGCGAGCGGAAGCGCGCCAAGGCCACGGCGATCCCGCGGTTCCGGGCCGGCACCGACCTCAAGGCGTACGTGGCCGGCACCAAGAAGGTGCCCAAGGCCGCGAAGAAGACCGCAGCCAAGACCGCAGCCCCCGCCACGACCGCGGTCAAGGCGCCGGCCAAGACCGCTGCCGCCCCGGTGGCCAAGAAGACCGCGGCGAAGGCGCCGGCGACCAAGGCTCCGGCGAAGACCGCCGCGGCCAAGACGGCGGCGGCCAAGAGCACCGCCACGAAGAAGGCTCCGGCGACCAAGGCCCCGGCGAAGACCGCCGCGGCCAAGACGACGGCGACCAAGACGACGGCGGCCAAGACCACCGCGACGAAGAAGGCTCCGGCCACCAAGGCCCCGGCCAAGACCGCCGCCGCGAAGACCGCTGCAGCCAAGACGACGGCGGCCAAGACCACCGCGGCCAAGAAGACCGCGACCGCGAAGAAGGCCCCGGCCAAGAAGACGACCGCCAAGCGCTGACCTGCGACCGTCCGACGGTCAGGACCAGCAGCGGAGATCGTCCGCCACCCGCACGGCATGCAGACGGCGCCCCGGCGCCAAGCGTGGCGCGGGGCCGGCGGATGTCCAGGCGGGCCCGGTCTGGCGGGCGCACGTCTCCA